>CALBSD010000023.1 GCA_937927625.1 uncultured Actinomycetes bacterium
ATGCCAACAACTCTTGGTGAGTGCCGACTGCGGCAATCACGCCGTTATCCAGCAGGACTGCACGATCAGCCAGCTCAATCGTTGCGGGGCGATGTGCAATCACCAATGTGGTGCGTCCACGCATCACCGTTGCTAGTGCATCGCGAATCTCGTGTTCCTTCGTCGGGTCCACTGCCGATGTTGCATCATCCAACACGAGAACACGGGAGTCAGCGACGATCGCGCGCGCGATGGCAATGCGCTGACGCTGACCACCGGAAAGCGAGAAGCCTCGCTCGCCGAGCACCGTGTCGTATTGCTGAGGCAATTGCATGATGAAGTCATGTGCACCAGCCAACTTGGCAGCTCGCACAACAATCTCTTGTTCAATCTCCGGCTTTGCGAATGCGACATTGGCCGACACCGTGTCATTGAACAACAGGGTGTCTTCAAAAACCACACCGACAGCACGTCGCAGGTCAGACAGCGTGAGATCTCGCAGATCGACGCCATCCAAGGTGATGTTGCCCGATTGTGGGTCATAGAAGCGCAGAAGCAAGCGAGTGATGGTCGACTTCCCTGAACCCGTTGCACCGACAATCGCAACAGATTCGCCAGGCTGAATAGAGAGAGACAGACCATTGAGCACTGTGATATCTGCATTGCCCACGTCGTAACCGAATTGGACATTGTTGAAATTCACCGCACCAACGGGCTGTGCGATTCCGGCCGAAGGAAGTTTCTTTGGCTCCACCGCGTCAGCAATCGCTGGCATTTCGGAAAGGATTTCGTTGACACGCAGCAGAGCAGACGCCGCACGCTGTCCGAATGCCACTGTCATACCGATATTGCGCATCGGCCAAATCAACATCGTGAGGTAGGTGTTGAACGCAACCAAACCACCCACCGACATATCACCATTGATGACGCGATGTCCGCCGAGTCCGAGAACCGCTACCAATCCGAGCGACGGCAAGAGATCAATTGCGGGAAGGAATCGACTGCGGATTCGTGCAGCACGCATTGATTCCCGACGAATGTCGTCAGCCTCAATATTCAACTTTTCTTGCTGCACGGCTTCGGCGCCAAAGCCCTTGATGACGCGGATACCAGAGACTGATTCCTCAACAATGTTCGCGAGCTGGGCTTGCTCCTGCTGCACAGCCATGACGGCAGGGTGGATCTTGTGCGAGAACGAACGTGCCGAGATGTTGATGAATGGCAGTGGGAATAATGAGACGGCGGCGAGAAGTGGGTCGGACAAGAACAAGATGACAACAACACCGAGCACCATGGTGATCTGCGAAACAAAAATGGGAATGTTGACGACGAAGCCCTGCACTTGCTGCAGGTCGCTTGAGGAGCGACTCATCAACTGACCTGTTTGCGCCTTGTCGTGATACCCCACGTGCAGGCCTTGAATCTGCGCAAAGATGCGCTCGCGCAACATCGTTTCCGTCAATCGGCTCTCGCGGAATGCGATGTACCGGCGCCATGCTGCAAAGAACCCCGCGATAATGGCGGCTGCCAGAATCAACATTGTCCAGAACAGCAACGAGCCTTTCTTCTCAATGCCTCGGTCGATTGCCAGCTTGGTGAGTTGCGGAACGGCGACTTTGCCCAAAGTCCATGCAAGTCCCACGCATGCGCCCGTGATGAGCGCACGGCGTTGCAGTTTCAGGGTGGCGAAGAGAAGTTGCCACCCTTCACGCGTAACGCCCTTGGTTTCCTTTGCCATGGTTATTTGTGTGCTGCAGGCGACAACGACTTCACAGCTTCCCAATAGTTCAACTCAGGGTCGAATGGCATGATCGCCAACGAAGACGTGGTCACACCGTTGTCAAAATATTGACGAATGCGATCACGGCAATATTCAGGTGACCCGTGAACGATGAGTTGATCAACAACTTCATCAGGAATTGCAGCGAGAGCGGCCTTGCGGTCCCCTGCCTTCCACATATCCCACATACCCTTCAATTCATCGCCACGGCCAAGCCATGCGTGGAACTGCGCGTACACCGGAACATTGAGATATGCCGCGATTGCAAAACGAGCAGCTGCGCGTACAACTTCAGTGTTCTCCGATGGGCAAATGAAAATACGGGCAACGATTTCCTTCGGTACGCCTTCTGCTGCACTGTGAACAACTTCCGCAACGCGAGTGACATCTTCAGCACTCAACCAGTTGATGATGGCGCCATCTGCCTCGCGGGCCGCAAGACGCAACATTCCTTCGCGCAATGCTGCAACAAGAATTTGGGGCTTCACTTCGGGGCGAATTCCAAGACGGAAACCGTCCACCTTGAAAGTGTCATAGTCCTTGGAGACTTTTTCACCTGACAATGCGTCGTTCAGGAAACGGACGACATCGCGCACCTTCTTGTATGGCTCATCAAAAGGAATGCCATTCCACTTCTGCACGATGACGTTGCTGGAAGAACCAATACCGATTGCAAAACGACCTGGCGCTGCATCAGCAAGCGTTGCCACCGACTGAGCGAAACAGGCCGGACTGCGTGTGTAGGCAGGAACAATCGCGGTGCCAAGACGCAAACGTGGCTCCCATGCCGATGCGAGTGCCAGTGGCGTGAATGCATCGGCACCATCTGCCTCTGCCGACCAGATGTCGGTGTACCCCA
>CALBSD010000024.1 GCA_937927625.1 uncultured Actinomycetes bacterium
AACACATTCCCATCGTGGCCATTAGCTCACCCGTACCGCTTCATTGCGCACAACGGTGAAATCAACACGGTGCAGGGCAACCGCAACTGGATGCGTACACGTGAAGCACTTCTTGCCAGCAACTTGATTCCTGGTCTTGATCGCGCATTCCCTATCTGCACGCCTGGCATGTCCGACTCTGCAAGCTTCGACGAAGTGTTGGAGCTCTTGCATCTCGCCGGCCGTTCACTTCCGCATGCATTGCTGATGATGATTCCTGAGGCGTGGGAAAACAACGATCGCATGGATCCAAAGAAGCGCGCTTTTTATCAATTCCATTCATCGATGATGGAGCCATGGGACGGTCCTGCCGACGTGTGCTTCACCGACGGAACTCTCATTGGTGCAGTGCTTGACCGCAACGGACTTCGTCCTGGTCGTTACTGGATTACCAAGGATGACTTCGTCGTTCTTGCATCAGAAGCTGGCGTGTTGAACATCGACCAGTCGCGCATCGTGCGCAAAGGTCGTTTGCAGCCAGGTCGCATGTTCCTTATCGACACTGCACAAGGTCGCCTCATTGACGACGATGAAGTGAAGATGCAACTTGCATCCGAGCATCCATATGAAGAGTGGTTAGAGAAGGGCGTGACCTATCTCGACGCACTTCCTGCTCGCGAGCATGTGGTGTACAGCGCCGACAGCGTTGCTCGCCGGCAGCAAATGTTCGGTTACACCGAAGAAGAACTCAAGATCATTCTTGCTCCAACGGCAAAGAACGCAATGGAGCCACTCGGTTCGATGGGAACAGACACACCAATTGCTGTGTTGTCCTCACGTTCACGATTGTTGTTTGATTACTTCCAGCAGTTGTTCGCCCAGGTCACAAACCCACCTCTTGACGCGATTCGTGAAGAAGTGGTGACAGCCGTTGGCACAAGCATCGGACCAGAAGCAAACTTGTTGGCACCTGGCCCCGACAGCTGCCGTCAACTCGCATTGCCTTTCCCCGTGATTGACAACGATGACCTCGCAAAAATCATCCACATCAACGACGACGGAACACAGCCACAGCTTGCAGCTGTTGTTATCAGCGGTCTGTACCGCGTTGCCGATGGTGGTGCAGGTTTGCGTTCTGCACTCGACAAGTTGCGTGATGAAGTCAGTGCAGCAATTGCGAATGGTGCTCGCATCATCGTGTTGTCCGACCGCAACTCTGATGATGTCTATGCGCCGATTCCTTCCTTGTTGATGACAAGCGCAGTACATCACCACCTCATTCGCGAGAAGACCCGCACTCAAGTGGGACTCGTTGTCGAATGTGGCGATGCGCGCGAAGTGCACCACATGGCATTGCTCGTCGGCTTCGGTGCTGGTGCGGTGAACCCGTACCTTGCATTCGAAACCATTGAAGGCATGATTGCGGCTGACAACGACACGGGCATGTACGGCTTGGGCGGCATGGATCCACACAAGGCTGTCAAGAACTACATCAAGGCCTCTGGCAAGGGTGTCTTGAAGGTCATGTCGAAGATGGGCGTGTCCACTGTTGCGTCGTACACCGGTGCGCAGATCTTTGAAGCAATTGGTTTGGCAACAGATCTCGTAGAAGAGTTCTTCACAGGCACCGTGTCGCGTTTGGGTGGCATTGGCTTGGATGAAATTGCAGCTGAAGTGGCAACACGTCATGCAACAGCGCATCCAAAGCGCCCAGACCTTCGTGCGCATCGCCGGCTTGAAGTCGGTGGCGAGTACCAGTGGCGTCGTGAAGGTGAACATCACCTCTTCAACCCAGAGACTGTGTATCGCTTGCAGCACTCAACACGTGCTGGCCGTTACGACATCTTCAAGCAGTACACAGCAGACGTTGATGACCAATCAAAGCGTCTTGCAACATTGCGCGGACTCTTCGAACTTCGAATTGGTGCACTGCCTGCAGTCTCTATTGATGAGGTAGAGCCAGTGTCGGAAATCGTGAAGCGATTCTCCACCGGCGCAATGAGTTACGGCTCCATTTCTGCTGAAGCTCACGAGAACTTGGCGATTGCCATGAACCGCTTGGGTGCAAAGAGCAACACCGGTGAAGGTGGCGAAGACCCTGAGCGCTTCACACCGATGGCGAATGGTGACTCAAAGCGTTCTGCCATCAAGCAAGTTGCATCGGGTCGTTTCGGTGTCACCAGCGAGTACCTCGTGAACGCTGATGACATTCAGATCAAGATGGCCCAGGGCGCAAAGCCTGGTGAAGGTGGACAGCTTCCTGGCCACAAGGTATATCCATGGGTTGCGAAGACTCGTCACTCGACTCCTGGCGTTGGCTTGATTAGTCCACCGCCTCACCACGACATCTATTCGATTGAAGACCTCAAGCAACTGATTCACGACTTGAAGAATGCAAACCCTGCTGCACGTGTTCACGTGAAGTTGGTTGCTGAAGTTGGCGTGGGCACCGTTGCTGCTGGTGTGAGTAAGGCGAAGGCAGACGTTGTTCTTATCTCCGGCCATGACGGCGGTACGGGTGCTTCACCACTCACATCGTTGAAGCACGCGGGCGCACCATGGGAACTTGGTTTGGCTGAAGCACAGCAGACACTCATGCTCAACGGTCTCCGTGATCGCATTGTGGTGCAGGCTGACGGTCAGATGAAGACAGGCCGCGACGTGGTTATTGCTGCGTTGTTGGGTGCTGAAGAATTTGGTTTCGCTACCGCACCGTTGGTGGTAAGTGGTTGCGTGATGATGCGCGTCTGTCACCTCGACACATGCCCTGTCGGTATCGCAACACAGAACCCAACATTGCGTGCTCGTTTCTCTGGCAAACCAGAGTTCGTCGTGAACTTCTTTGAATACATCGCTGAGGAAGTACGTGAGCATCTCGCAGCGCTTGGTTTCCGTTCTCTGCAAGAAGCAATCGGTCATGTTGAAATGATTGATTCGAAGAAGGCAGTGGACCACTGGAAGGCAAAGGGCTTGGACATCGCGCCAATTCTTGAAACTCCTCAGAACCCATACGGTCAAACACCGTTCAGTTCTGTTGGTCAAGAGCATGGTTTGGAAGATGCACTCGACAACGAGCTCATCGCACAGGCGAAGGATGCAATTGCAGACGCACGCCCAGTGAAGATCGTGATGCCAATCATCAACGTGAACCGCACAACAGGCACGATGCTTGGCTACGAAGTAACGAAGGCGTGGGGCGGCAAGGGCCTTCCAGACGGCACCATTGATATTCACTTCACTGGCGCTGCCGGACAAAGCTTTGGTGCATTCGTTCCGTCAGGAATTCAGATGCGTCTCGAAGGTGACGGCAACGACTTCGTTGGCAAGGGTCTCTCTGGTGGACGCATCATCTTGCATCCGCATCGCGACGCATCATTTGCTGCAGAAGAAAACGTGATTGCTGGCAACGTTGTTGGCTACGGCGCAACGGGTGGAGAAATCTTCATCCGCGGAGTTGTAGGTGAGCGTTTCGCTGTTCGTAACTCTGGAGCAACGTTGGTTGTTGAAGGCGTGGGTGACCACGGATGCGAATACATGACTGGTGGTCGAGCAGTGGTGCTGGGCGCAACCGGTCGCAACTTTGCCGCTGGTATGTCTGGTGGTATTGCGTACGTGTACGACCCAGATGGTGTCTTCGCTTCAAACGTCAACTACGAGATGGTCGACCTTGAACCAGTTGCTGGTGATGACGATGAATGGTTGCGTGCAACGATTGCTCGCCATGGTGAGTTCACGGGATCTGCAGTTGCAGAACGTGTGCTTAACGCATGGACAGTGGAAGTCGCAAAGTTCAAGAAGGTCATGCCGCGTGACTACAAGAAGGTGCTCACCGTGATGGCAGCTGCGAAAGCAGAAGGCCTTGACGAAGCACAAACAGCAGATCGAGTAATGGAGGCATCACGTGGGTGAGACAACTGGTTTCCTGAAGTGGGGTCGTTCGGGCCCAACACGACGTCCCGTCGAGTTGCGTTTGAAGGACTGGAAAGAGGTCTACGAGCCTTTCGATTCGTCGAAGCTCAATGAGCAGGCTGGTCGTTGCATGGACTGCGGTATTCCGTTCTGCAACAACGGCTGTCCGCTGGGCAACCTCATTCCTGACTGGAATGACTTGGTGTATCGCGGTCACTGGCAAGAGGCCATTGAGCGTCTGCATGCAACAAACAACTTCCCAGAGTTCACCGGCCGTTTGTGTCCAGCGCCGTGCGAGTCCGCCTGTGTTCTTGGTGTGAACCAAGACCCCGTGTCCATCAAACAGGTGGAAGTTGAAATCATCGATCACGCATGGAGGGAAGGCTGGGTTGTCCCACAAGTTCCTTCCATCAAGACAGGGAAGCGTGTTGCCGTTATCGGTAGCGGACCTGCTGGTCTTGCAGCTGCACAGCAACTCACTCGCGCTGGTCACGATGTAGTCGTTCTTGAGCGTGCTGACCGCATTGGTGGTCTTCTTCGATACGGCATCCCTGAATTCAAGATGGAAAAGCAGCATCTCGATCGTCGTCTCGAACAGATGCGGGCAGAAGGAACAGAGTTCCGCACCAATGCTGATGTTGGCGGAAGTATCGACATTGAAGTTCTTCGTGCATCACATGACGCCATCGTGCTTGCATGTGGCGCAACAGAGCGTCGTGATCTCAATGTTCCTGGTCGTGAGTTGAAGGGCATCCATCAAGCGATGGAATACCTGCCCATCGCGAACAAGGTGCAAGAGGGTGACTCCACCTCATACGACATCGATGCCAAGGGCAAGAACGTGGTCATCATTGGCGGTGGCGACACTGGCGCTGACTGTCTCGGTACTGCACTGCGTCAAGGCGCCAAGCAGGTCATCCAATTGGAGATCATGCCTCGCCCAGCGGATACACGTACCACTGGTAACCCGTGGCCACAGTTTGCATTCGTCTACAAGGTGACATCGGCTCATGAAGAAGGCGGTGAGCGCATGTACAGCGTGAACACCGAGCGCTTCATCGATGATGGCAACGGCAATGTTCGTGCACTTCTTCTTCATGAAGTGGAGATGGTGAATGGCAAGTTCGAAAAGAAGGAAGGTTCGGATCTCGAGATTCCGGCCGATCTTGTTTTCCTTGCAATGGGATTCACTGGTCCAGAGAAGGGCTCGTGGCTTGAGCAGTTGGGTGTTGCGTTCGATGAGCGTGGCAACGTTGCTCGTAACGACAGCTACGAATCGAATGTTCCTGGCGTCTTTGTTGCTGGTGACATGGGTCGCGGTCAGAGCCTCATCGTGTGGGCAATCGCCGAAGGCCGTGCATGTGCAGCTGGAGTTGACTATGCATTGATGGGGGAGACCTCACTTCCTGCACCAATTCCGCCAACGGCACGTCCGCTGGTCTAAACGGAAGAGTCGAAGCGCCACCATTCGGGTGGTGCGAGGCTCTACTGTTGTTCCGTGTTCAAAACCCTCTCGCAGCAATCATTTGGTCGCATCATCGTCGCGGTTGCATGCGTTGCAGGAGCGAGTGTTCTGGGCGCTGCTTGTGGCGGTGACACCTTGGGTGTTGCCACCACCGTTGTAAATGTGACGCCTACTAACTTCGCCACGATTCCACCTGTTGCGAGTACTGCGCCTGGTTCAACCACAACATTGCCGGCTGGCGCAGTGGGTTCGGAAACGACCTACACAGTGCAACAGGGTGATTCACCAATTTCCGTTGCTTCGAAGTACAACATCTCGGTCACCACACTTCTTGCATACAACGCATGGGTGAGTCCTGGTGAGTTCCCATATCCAGGAAAAGTGATCAAGATCCCAGCAAGTGCAGTTGTCAACCCCACACAGAACACCACTGCGGGAGGCGGTACTGCTGCTCCTGGTGTCAAAGTGAAGCCAGGATGCGAGAACCACACCGCAGGTACATACAAGGTGCAGTCGGGCGACTCTCTGTGGCTCATTCAGAACAAGTTCAAGTCCTGTTTCACCATTGGCGCATTACTGAACGCCAATAACTGGCCAGATGTTCAGTCGGTGGTCTTGTTGCAAGGACAAGCCATCAACATTCCTGCTGCTGGCTGATACTTAGTGCGCAGTATTGCGCTTGCGTCGCGCGTGACGTTCCACTGCATGATCCACTAGCTCGTCAATGAGCTGTGAATAGGGCAGTCCAGTTGCTTCCCACATTTTCGGGTACATCGAAATAGGTGTGAAACCAGGAATTGTGTTGATCTCGTTGCAGAGGAATCCGCGACCATTCTCTTCGTAGAAGAAGTCAACACGAGCCATGCCTTCGCAGCGAAGTGTTTCGTAGGCCTTCACTGCGAGTGCGCGAAGTTCTGCGCTCTCATTTTCAGAGAGAGGGGCAGGAATCATGAGCGTTGCAGAGTCGGTGACGTACTTGTCTTCGTAGTCATAGAACTCTTTGCCTGGCTTGATTTCGCCGACAACGGAAGCACGTGGCGAGCGGTTGCCAATGACCGCCACTTCCAACTCACGTGCATTAACTGATTCCTCAAACACGATCCATTGGTCGTAGGTGGTGGCAAGACGAACTGCGGACTGCAGTTCTGCTGCATCGTGTGCTTTGGTGACGCCGACAGAAGAACCCATGTTGGCTGGCTTCACAAAGAGAGGGAAGCCGAGATCTTGTGAGATGGTCTCAAGTGATGCGGGAGAAATTTTGTCTTCACGCAATACGGCGTACCGCACCTGAGGAATACCGGCGTGAGAAAAAACATCCTTGGCCATTCCCTTATCCATCGCCACAGCGCTAGCAAGAACGCCACTGCCCACATATGGAAGGTCGAGAAGTTCTAGGAGGCCTTGCATCGTTCCGTCTTCACCCATCGGGCCGTGAAGTAGCGGTATGACAACAACCGGTGCAGAAGCTGCGAGTGCTGTGATTGCGCTCGACGATGTTGCATCACCCGATGCGGTGAGTCGTTCAGGAAGTTCGGCTGGATTTGTGCCGCCCTGAGAAAGTTGTGCAAGGTGCGGAGCAGACCAAGCGCCATCGCGACCAATTGCAATTGCAACGGTGTTGTACTTGGCAGGGTCTGCAGCGCCAAGAACATGTGTTGCCGTGACGCAGCTGACGTCGTGCTCGGCTGATTGTCCGCCGTAAATCACAACAAGAGTGGTGCGTTGAGGGGCGGTGTCCATCGATAAGACGGTACTCGCCACTAGGGTCGAATCATGCGCATCACAGCCTCTCAAGTGGCACTCATCACGGGTGGAATCCTTGTAGGACAGGACGCCGAAGCCTCTGTGTTCTCCTTTGACTCTCGGGCAATCAAGCCGGGCCAAGCGTTTGTTGCAATTGTTGCCGAGCGTGATGGGAATGAATTCATTGCTTCCGCTGCCACCAAAGGTGCTGCGTTTGCAATTGTCTCGCGTGGACGTGCCATTGATGAGTTGCCATGTGTTGAGGTCGATGACACTACGGCGGCACTCGCTCTGCTGGGTAAAGCAATGCGTGAACAACTCGCGCCGTCGCTTGAAAATCGTGTGATTGGTATTACCGGCTCAGCGGGAAAGACCAGTGCGAAAAATTTGGTGCGCGCAGTGCTACAGGCAGGCTTCAACCCAGTTCATGCTGCCGATGCTTCATTGAACAATGACATTGGTGTGCCAGTGACAATCGCAAACGCCCCCGATGATGCCAAAGCGCTCGTCATTGAAATGGGTATGCGTGGTTTTCACGAAATTGATCGTTTGTGTGAAATTGCGAAACCTGTGATTGGGCTCGTCACAAATGTGGGCGATGCGCATGGTGAACGGCTGGGCGGCGCTGATGGCATCGCGAAAGCTAAAGGTGAACTCATTGCTGCATTGCCAGTGAATGGAACTGCAGTTCTGAACGCTGACGATTCCCGCGTACTGAATATGAGATCACTGACTTCTGCTCGCGTCCTTACATTTGGCAAGAGTGCTGATGCAGATGTTCGCTATGAAACGACGGAGATAGATATTGATGGTCGTATGACCGCCACGTTCTTCTTCGACGGACAGTCGGTGTCGGCAACTCCGATGTTGCCAGGCGAACACATGGTGTCGAACTCCGCTGCGGCAATTGCTGTCGGCATCGCCTGCGGGATGACTCTGAAGGTTGCAGCCCAGGGTATTGGCCGGGAAGCACTTGAAACAGGGCGTATGTGCTGGCTTGAGGCACTGAATGGTCTTCGCATTCTCGATGACTCGTACAACGCAAATGAACATTCGATGCTCGCTGCATTGCAGGTCATCGCAGATCTTCAAGTGCGCACAAAGTTTGCAGTGTTGGGCCAAATGGCCGAAGTTGCGGATGCACCAGAGGCACATCGTCGCGTTGCTGCTTTCGCTGCAGAACACAACATCAAGGTCATTGGGCTCGAGACCGATTTGTACGGTGTCCCCGCGATGTCAGTGGAAGAAGCGCTGAAAGAACTTGCCTTCCATCATCCGCATGTTGTGCTGGTGAAGGGTTCACGTTCTGCTCGCACAGAACGCATCGTGCACGAGCTTCTTTAGTTCGACGGTGCGGCGGGCAGAGGATGCTCGGCGTCAATCTTTTCGATGTTGCACCACCATGACAAGAAGATCGCCCATGCTGCACCGATGTACAGAACGGGGCGCGATCCGATGGCATCCATTAGCGGACCAAAGATGACGTTGCCGATAGGAATGGTTCCGCCAAAGGCCATGAACCACAACGACATCACGCGGGCGCGAATCTGAATCTCAAGGCGACTCTGCAGCACTGTCATCAGTGAAGTGGTGGTTCCGAAATAGGCGATGCCGAGGAAGAACGCGGTGATGAATGCAAGTGGAAGTCCACGCACAGTTGCAAAGGCTGTCATTGCGATTCCGAATGCTAAGAATCCACGACGTGTGAGCAGTCGTTTATCGGTTGCTGCAAAGACTGTTCCGATGGCGAGTGCACCGAGCAGTGCTCCCGTACCCCAGGTGGCGTACAACCACTTATAAGTCACTGTCTTTGGCTTGATACCAAAGCTGAGGTCAGCCACAGCAGGGAAGAGACCGACATAGGCGAGGCTGAGAAGCGAGAAAGAACTCATCGTCATCAGAATGCGCCCAACAGATTTACGTTGACGCGCAACACGGAAGCCACCGGTTAACGCCTTGAAGCCCTGTTCACGAACGGAGTTGTTCGGCGGCAACTTGATGCGCATCACCGCCCACGTAACAAAGAGGTACGTCGCCGCATTGAAGATGAACACTTGGCCGGTGGTGACACCCCAGCTCACCATGATGGCAACGAGGATTGGTCCGGTGACGCGTGAACCATTCACTGACGCAGAGTTCAGACTGATGGAGCCACCGAGGTCTTCGGGGCGCACGAGGCTTGGAAGCACTGCGGAGAAGGCAGGTGCATTCAGACTGTTGCCAATTCCCACTGACAGTTGTGCAAGGAACAAAGTCCAGATGGGGGAATGTGCAATCGCAAAAATGCCCAGCGCCGTAGAACCTGACATCTGAATGATCTGAGCAAAGATCAGCCACTTGCGTCGATCAAAGCGGTCCGCCATAACGCCTGCAGGAATAGACAAAAGTAAGAGCGGTCCGAGTTGAGCAAAAACAAAGACGCCAACTGCAGATGCGCTCTTTGTGCGCTCGTACACATATGCCGGGAGCAACACGTTCTGCATCCATGTGCCGATGCTCGACAGGAAGTTCGACGTCCACATCACGCGGAAGTCGGGATATGAAAAAGCTGCTCGAGCTGTGCCGGGACGTGGCGGCTGCTTGCCAGGTTTGATTCGTTGTTCGTTCGTCATGGGGGTGAAACGAACCTAGTGTCCTGGTTCGAAGCGAACAGAGAGTGATGATGGGCCGAAAATGCCCACACCTGTTGGCTTGTATTCAACGGGCCCGTTCAGAGAAAGTTTTGGCATGCGTTGAGCGAGCAACACAAATGCTTCCTGAAGTTCGGCACGTGCCAGTGACGCACCAAGGCAGTAGTGAATGCCCGCACCGAATGAAAGGTGTGGCTGGCCGACAGGTTCACGTGTGATGTCAAAGACGTCGGGAGTAGGGAAGACGGAGGAATCAAAGTTGCCCGTTCCCATTGAAGTGCTCATGAATGTTCCCTTGGGGAACAACACGCCGTTGCACTCGATGTCTTCCGAGGCAAAACGAATCGTGCCACCGACCGCACCGTGATACCGCATGACTTCTTCAACGGCGCGCGGTGCAAGTGATGGATCATTCGCCAACATTTCCCATTGCTCGGGATGTTCGGCGAAAATTGCGAGCGCAAGACCAAGTTGATTGCGGGTGGTGTCCGTGCCGCCAACAATGACAGCTTCCACCATCATCTCGAGTTCTTCGGTGGTGAGTTTGTCGCCTGCTTCTTCGGACTTGATGAGGTCAGTGAGCAAGTCGTCAAGTGGAACATTGCGACGCTGTTCAATCAGGCCACGCGTGTACTCATTGAGCTCATCTTGCGCAGCGATGATCATCGGCATGATTTCGATGAGGTTGTCGCTGAAGATTTTCAAGATGTCAGTGGCAAGCCGGCTGAACAGTTGCCAGTCTTCTTTGGGTGCTCCAAGAAGTTCGCAGATGATGGGGATGGGGTAGGGCTCGCAGATATCGGCAACAATTTCTGCTTCACCTTTCGCCGCAATCGGATCAACAAGGCCGTTGATGACATCACGCATGAAAGGTCGGAGTCTGTCGGCGCTACGTGGCGAGAAGGCCGGTGCAACGAGACGGCGAAGGCGAACGTGCACTTCACCTTCTGCGTTCAAAATGGAGACACGACGTCGACGCCCGAAGTCCTCATCTCTAATGCCCTGCATCTGGGCAACAAGTCCAGTGGCAGAGTGCCAGCGCTTGTCACGCAGGATGCCCATGACGGCGTCATATGTAAGGACAGAGAAGCCAATCTCGTTGCGAGCAATCCAACTCTCCTTGGCGGCAGCGCGAAGTTGAGTCTGCCGCTCGGCCCTGTTGTGGCCCATGAGGAACTCAAGCTTGGGAATCTGGAGGCTCTCGGCGGTTACTGGCACTCCACAAACTTACGCCGTGGGGCATTTCTGAGGACTACTGAGGGGTAAATGACGCTCAAATGAACGTACGAAAAAAATTTTGGAGAGATTTCAGTAGGGGGCACCCTCAGACTTGACCGGTGTTAGCCTTTCCTCCGTTTCAAAAGGAGGTGGGATGGACGTCGGGGATCCCGTTGTAAAGCTCGATAATGTTCGCAAGCAGTACGGATCGTTCGTAGCCGTCCATCAAGCCGACTTCTCTATAGGTCGTGGTGAATTCTTCGCCATGTTGGGACCTTCAGGATGCGGTAAGACCACCACACTCAAAATGATCGCTGGGTTTGAACAACCCACCGCAGGTCATGTCTTTCTCGAGGGAGAAGACGTTTCTCAAGTCCCTCCACACAAGCGCAATGTCAACACTGTGTTCCAGCAGTACGCGCTCTTTCCTCATATGTCGGTTTTCGACAATGTCGCTTTCGGTCCTCGCAGCAAGAAGATCAACGAAGCAGAAGTCAAGACTCGCGTCAACGAGATGCTCGAAGTCGTTCGCCTCGGAGAATTTGCTCAGCGTCGACCCTCTCAGTTGTCAGGTGGCCAGCAGCAGCGTGTCGCACTCGCTCGAGCATTGGTGAACTATCCGTCCGCTCTTCTGCTTGACGAACCACTTGCTGCTCTCGACCTCAAACTTCGCGAGGCAATGCAGATCGAACTCAAGCGCATTCAGCGCGAGGTCGGAATCACTTTCGTTTTCGTGACTCACGACCAAGGTGAAGCCCTCACCATGAGCGATCGCATCGCAGTCATGAGCGAAGGTCGCGTCGAACAGGTGGGTGCGCCGGTCGATATCTACGCACGCCCAGAGACTCTGTTTGTTGCTGGCTTCATCGGTTCCGCCAACTTGTTGCCAGGCACCGTGATGTCTTCTGATGCGGCTGGAACGCGAGTGCAGCTTCTTGATGGCACGCAAGTTGTCGTTGCTGCGGGTAACAGTGCACCTACGGCGGCGTTGTCTCAGGGCAACCAAGTCACCGTGATGCTTCGTCCAGAGCAAGTCGTTCTTGACGGCGAAGGCTCTATGAAGGTTTTCATCACCGACACAGTTTTCCAAGGTTCCTCAGTGCGCGTGGTTGGTCGAACTGCCAACGACACCGAAGTGTCGGCCATCGTTCCTGCCGGTTCAAATCACAAGGCGCCATCAGCTGGCGAAACAGTTTCTATGCAGTGGCATGCCTCTGCTCCGTACCTGTTGGAAGGATGGCCAGAAACAGCTGGTTCCACCACCACCAACGTCGATTCCATTGAGGCCACGTTGTAGCAAATTCGCTACAGCGACATCTCACCCCTCTCACCAGTAACTACACAAGGAGACACATCATGGGAGCACGAAACAACATGCCCGCTTGGCGCGGACCGAACTATTCGCGTCGCGATTTCCTCGTGCGTTCTGGCCTTGTGGGCGCAGGTGCATTGTCGCTTCCCGCATTGCTTGCTGCATGCGGTGGTGGAAGCACTGCAAACACCACTCCAGGTGGCTCGAACACTCTGTTCTTCGAGAACTGGCCCGGATACATGGATGACAAGACGGTGGGGCTCTTCATGAAAGAGACCGGCATCGATATGAAGTACACCGAGGCGTTTAACGACAACAACGAATACTTCGCAAAGATTCAGCCAGCATTGTCAAAGGGCGACAAGATCGCGCCAGACATGATTGCTCCTACGTTCTGGATGGCATCACGTCTCATCCAGTTGGGCTGGGTACAGAAGCTCGACCACGCGAGCATCCCGAACTTCGTCAACCTTCGCGATGACTTGAAGGACCCTTCATGGGACAAGGGCAACGTCTACAACCTTCCATACCAAACTGGCATTGCTGGTATCGCGTATAACCAGAAGGTCACAGGTCGTGAACTGAAGTCAGTGGAAGACCTCTTTGATCCTGCGTTCAAGGGCAAGATTGGCGTGCTCACCGAGATGCGCGACACCATTGGTCTTTTATTGATGGCTGAAGGCAAGGACATCACCAAGGTCTCCACTTTCGATCAGGCATCGAGCGCTTTTGATCGTTTGGAAAAGGCCAAGGCAGATGGACAGATTCGCTCCTTCACCGGTAACGACTACATCGACGACCTTGCAGCTGGAAACTTCGCCGCATGTGTCGGCTGGTCTGGCGACGTCTTGCAATTGGGCAAGGACAATCCAGATGTGAAGTTCATTGTTCCTGAAGAAGGCGGCACCAGCTGGTACGACACCATGGTGTGGGTCAAGGGGTCAGAGAATGGTGACTCAGTCTCCAAGTGGATGAACTTCTTGTACGAGCCTGCAAATGCTGCTCGATTGACTTCATTTGTTCAGTACATGTCACCGGTGAAGGGAGTTCGTGAGGAACTCGTGAAGTTGGGTGGCAATAGTGCTGCTCTAGCTGAGAATCCTCTTCTGTTCCCAGACGATGCAACCATTAAGAAGTTGCAGACATGGGGTGCATTGTCCGAGACCGAAGAAGCAAAGTTCGATGAGCGCTTTGCATCTATTGCTGGCGCATAGCGACCACAGCAATTAATACGTCCGTGTCGAAGCCAACAAAGCGTTTCGCCTCACGCCCCGAATGGGTGGGCTTAGGAGTGATGGTTCTCCTTGCTGTTGGTGTTGTTGCGCTGGCGGCTGAGTGGGTCACGGGTGCCACAGCCATTGGGCTGTTGGCAGTTCTCATTGTGGCCGTCGTTGCAATTATCTGGACCGCCATCATGGGCGGGCTGGAGACACGACGTGCGTTGGCACCTTATGGATTGTTGAAGCCCGGCATTCTTTGGTTGAGTCTCTTCTTCCTTGCACCTTTGTGGGCAATGTTCGAGATGTCTTTGTCCAGTAAGAAGAGTCGCTTCGACTTTTTCCCAAAGTTCTCATGGGATTGGAGTAACTACGGGAAAGCCCTCACAGATTTTGCACCACAGTTTGAGCGCAGCTTTATTTATGCAGCAATTGCAACATTGTTGACATTGATTATCGGCTACCCACTGGCGTACGTCATTGCATTCCGCGGCGGCAAGTACCGCACCACGTTGTTGGGTCTTGTTGCGGTTCCATTCTTTACGTCGTATCTCATTCGTACATTGGCATGGCAGAACCTGCTGGCTGACTCAGGTCCATTCGTCTCCATCTTGAAGACAGTGAAATTGGAAAATGTCATGGAGTGGTTGCACATCATGGACAACGGAAGACTGATCAATACGCCAGCCGCTGTTATCGGTGGTCTGACGTACAACTTCTTGCCATTCATGATTCTTCCGATCTATGTCAGCCTCGAAAAGATCGATGTTCGCCTTGTTGATGCATCGATGGATCTCTACACAACGGCAACTGGCGCATTTCGTCGCGTTGTACTTCCATTGTCAATGCCCGGAATTTTCGCAGGAAGCTTGTTGGTCTTTATCCCGGCAGCGGGCGACTTTGTGAATGCAAAGTTCTTGGGAAGTCCTGAAACCACCATGATTGGCAGTTCGATTCAAGATCAATTCTTGGTGCAGTTGAACTACCCATTGGCGGCTGCAATGTCATTTGTATTGATGGCAGTCATCACTGCGTCAGTTCTCATCTATGCGAAGTTCATGGGCACGGAGGACTTGGCATGACCGCGGCGCATGACAAGAAGCAGAAGTGGGGACGTGGTGTTATCAACGGCGTCGCAGCAGCAACCATGTTGTATCTCTTTGCACCCATCGTTGTGATTGTTGTCTTCTCGTTTAACAATCCAAAGGGCAAGTTCAACATTGTCTGGAATGGATTCACGTTGAAGAACTGGGCTCATCCGTTCTCGCAGCCCGAACTCACTGATGCACTCGTCGTCAGTCTGAAGGTGGCATTCATCTCAACGCTGATTGCCACCTTGTTGGGAACCTGTATCGCTCTTGCTCTCAGTCGTTACAAGTTCAAGGGCAGTGGGGCAGTCAATCTGTTTCTTGTTCTTCCACTGACTTCACCCGAGGTTGTGCTGGGTTCATCGTTGGCCACACTGTTCTTGTCTCGTGGTGTTTCCTTCGGAATGGTCACGGTCATCATCGCTCATGTGATGTTCCAGGTGTCGTTTGTTGCTGTCACATTGCGCGCCCGAATCCGTGGGTTTGACTGGTCGCTTGAACAGGCCGCACTTGACCTTGGTGCATCGCCACGTCGTGCGTTCTGGAAGGTCACCTTCCCGCTGATCCTTCCCGGCATTTTGGCCGCAGCACTGTTGTCGTTCGCGCTCTCCATTGACGACTTCATCATCACGTTCTTCAATGCGGGTTCACTTGTGACATTCCCGTTGCAAATCTTCGGCGCATCCCGCGTTGCTATTCCTGCCCAGATCAATGTGTTGGCAACCATGTTGCTGATGGGCAGCATTTCAATCATGGTGGGTGGACTCATTATCGAGTCGCGCCGCAATCGTCTCAACAATGGCTCGGAAGCCAAGGGGTAAATCATGTCGAGGGAAGGCCGAATAGCCATCGCGCCGGAGTCATCTCCGGCATGGATTACAGACGCCGTCATTGCTGGTGGTGGAGTAGTCACCCCTCCATCTGATGCAACTGCCGCTGTGTGGACTGCGGCACGCGACGCTGATGGTCTGAAGGCATTTATTGAAGCCAATGATCACCTTGAATGGATTCAGGTTCCGTTCGCTGGAGTTGAGCGTTTTCTTCCTGTGATCGATGACAGTCGCACCTGGACATGTGGCAAAGGTGTGTATGCAGAGCCCGTGGCAGAACATGCATTGGCTCTAGCACTCGCTGGTCTGCGCAATGTTGCCGACTATGCGCGTGCCAAGACTTGGACTGGTCCTGTTGGACGCAACTTGTTGGGTGCTTCAGTCACCATTGTGGGCGGTGGCGGCATCACCGAATCCCTCATTCGCTTGTTAACTCCGTTCAAGTGCGACATCACTGTTGTGCGTCGCACTGTTGAACATGTGGAAGGTGCAGACACCGTCGTCGGAACAGAGAACCTGGTCGATGCGCTCGTGGGTGCTGACGTTGTATTTCTCGCGCTCTCTCTCACGCCAGAAACGGTCGGGCTCATTGGTCGTCCAGAGTTTGAGCTCATGGAATCGCATGCATGGATCATCAACGTTGCGCGCGGTGGTCACATTGTGATGGATGACCTCGTGTGGGCGCTGCAGAACGGCATCATTGGTGGCGCTGCAATCGACGTAACAGATCCAACAGAGCCGTTGCCCGATGGGCATCCGTTGTGGGATCTCCCTAACTGCATCATCACGCCGCATGTGGGGAACACTCCGGAGATGGCAATTCCGCTGCTGTCAGAGCGAATCACCACAAATGTGCAGCGATACATCGCAGATGAGCCTCTTATTGGTCTTGTCGATGTTCGCCATGGCTACTAATCCGAATCATTACGAACTTTTAGGGGTTGCACCTTCGGCCTCTGCAGACGAAATTCGTCGAGCCTTTCGTTCGCTTGCGCGTCGTCATCATCCCGATACTGCAGACGGAGCTTCTTCGGCATCAACGATGGCGGATATCAATCGTGCCTGGTCGGTTTTGTCTGACCCTGTGAAGCGATTTGAATATGACCGTTCACTTCGCGTGGATGATTCGTCTCCGAAATTCAGTCGAAAAGAAACGGACCACTCCACACCAGTTGAACGCTCTGTGTTTCATCAACCGGCAAAATTTCCGTGGCGTGGAATCCTTTTCTTTGGTGTCGTTGCCATCGTGGGCGTGTTGTTCTTGCACGCGGTAGCAAAGCCCAGCAGTCCTGAGATTCCCGACAACCTGTTGGTCATCGGATCCTGCGTTCAAATTGACACGGAACAGTTCGTGAAAGAAGTGACCTGCCAGAACCCACACGATGGTGTGGTGCGAGAACTTGTTGCATTCGACCGGGATTGTCCGTCGGACACCATGGGGTATTTAGACCGCCAGGGGATGGGAATTGCCTGTGTTGACTCGGCCCTGGCGACGAACAAGTGGGAGACGCAGGGTCCCTAGGTAATCTGACAGTCCCGTAAGGGCGCGTAGCTCAGTTGGTTAGAGCACCACGTTCACACCGTGGGGGTCATGGGTTCGAGTCCCGTCGTGCCCACCAAACATTCCGCAGTGACACATCAACCTTGGTGGTCAATCCGCTTTCACGTATTCGGAACTAGTTTCTAAGGCGTGCGGAGATTATGTGAGCGGCCAGGGTGTGCAGCACCGGCTGAGGTGTCGTACGGCATCGATAATTCCGCCCTCTTGGTGTGGGTTGATAATCGCCCCATTCCCGAGCGTGAATTGGCGGGTCGTTTGTGTCGCCGTCACGCTGATGCAATCTCTGTGCCTCGGGGTTGGACAATCGACGACCGTCGGCAAGCAGTTCCGCAACTCTTCCGCCAGGCAGACATGCCGCAGGCCGAGCCCATAAAGAAGACAAAGCGTGCACCAAAAGTTGTTCCCGTTGACAACGGTGCAAGCAAGAAGTTGACCTTGTTCGAAACGATTGCTGAAGAGCTTGCTGAGATTGAAAAGTCGCAGGACACTGTTCCGCCCGACCCAGATGAGACTCGTGCCATTCCGTGGTCGCCGCGACTCACCGGTTCATATGCAGAAGATGACGATCAAGACCAACCAGTGCTGGGTCGACTCTTGGGTCGTGCGTTTGGCCAACGAAATGATGAGGAACAATGAAGTACTCATCGTCAGTTGATATCCCAGCAACTCTTCAAGATGTCCGACCGTTTGTTCAAGACCTCGCTGCGTATACCGCATGGATGCCGATGGTGCACAACGTGTCTTCTGTTGCAGAAGATCTCTGGACGGTAGAACTGCGCGCAAAGGTGGGTGTGTTCGCACGTTCGAAAGGCCTTCGAATGCGACGAACGATGAATGAAGAGAACGTCATTGTGTTTGAGCGCGATGAAGAGGACGGTCGACAGCACTCGCCTTGGGTCATGCGTGTGTCTTTGACGCCATCTGCTTCAGGAACAAACGTGATGATTGATCTTTCATACGGCGGCAACCTGTGGTCCGCAGGAATCCTGGACCGTGTATTGGCATCACAAGTAGATGCAGGAAAAGCTGGACTTGTTCGCGCTGTTCAGGGCGCGTAAGCACCAAGCCGTCCGTTAGGGCGTCGTTCCACCACGAGGTTCATGTCGAAAGTGGCAGAGAGATTCTCCGAGGTCAATGTTTCATCCAGTGGTCCGGCAGCAATGAGAACACCATCGTGCATGAGGGCACAATGCGTCGTGCTTGCAGGTATCTCATCGACGTGATGCGTGACGACTACGGATGGCAATGAAGGATTCTCTCGGGAGAACTCATCCAAGATTCGTACGAGATGTTCACGTCCACCAAGATCAAGACGCGCGCTTGGCTCATCAAGCAAGATTGCAATGGGATCTGTCATAAGAGCGCGTCCTAAAAGAACACGTTGCTGTTCTCCAGATGAGAGCGCCCCAATCGGGGTATCTGCGTGTTGTGCAACGTCCATACGTGCGAGGCACTCGCGTGCCTTGTCTTTGTCTGCATCGGCGTATTCATGCCACCACACTTCAAGTGCACCGTTTTTGGCACTCATGACAACTTCTAAAGAAGTCAATGCAGGTCGAAGCTCTGATGCCAAGGAAGCAGAGACATAGGCCAGTCGTGGTCGCACGGGACGAATATCAAAAGTGCCGAGTGCCTGGCCGTTGATACGAATATCACCCCTTGATGGGTGGAGGTATAACGACATGACGCGCAGCAATGTTGTCTTGCCGCAACCGTTTGGTCCAAGAATCACCCAGCGATCATGTGGATTCACAATGATGGAGACATTGTCCACTGTTGAACGTGTTCCGTGAATGATGGACACGCCATCAATCTCAATCACTGGCGCAGTGGTATTGCTTGGCATCAGGAACACGGTAGTGGGCATCGGTGTGCGGCATGGCAAAGTGGGGCATGGCTCACGGGGGTGTCGGCGAATTAGTGCAAGGTATCGCGCAGGTGATGAATGTGTCATCTGTTAATGATCTGCGTCGTCTGACTGGTGGCGCATCGCGCGAAACATGGATGTTCTCTGCCGATGGTGAGAAGTATGTGATGCAGCGAGTCCGGCCGGGTCACCCTGGCGGCTTGGGCTTCGAACCACAAGTTCTGATGCAGGCGCAATTGGCGGGCGTCCCGGTTCCACAGATGGTGTTCGACGGGTCATCTTCCGATGCTCTAGAGCGGCCATTCATGATTGTGCGCGCTGTGGAAGGTGAAACTATCGCTCGCAAAATTCTTCGTGACGATGAGTTTGCTCAGGCACGAACAGTTCTCGCAGCTCAACTAGGCGCCGCAGCGGCTCGTACGCACATGGTGAAAGCAGAACAAATTCCTGATCTTCCAGGTCTCGATCAGCTGACCATGTACCGCAACGTGATGGACGAACTTGGGGAACCTCATCCTGTTTTTGAGATCGCATTTCGGTGGCTCGAACAAAATCGACAGTCGCAAGACCGTCGTACGTTGGTGCATGGAGATTTGCGACTTGGAAACATCATGGTGGATCCGTCTGGACTTACTGCAGTGCTCGATTGGGAGTTGGCGCATCTGGGTGACCCCATGGAAGATCTCGGTTGGCTATCCGTTCGGGCATGGCGTTTTGGTGGCGCGAATCCGGTGGCGGGTATTGGCACCTATGACGAACTGTTTACGGCATACGAAGAAGTATCGGGGATTCGTCCCGATATCAATGCCGTACGTTGGTGGGAAGTTCTGGGCACTTTGAAGTGGGGCATTATTTGCATTCGTCAGGCGGCTACTCATTTGCAGGGTATTGCACGCAGCCATGAACTGGCAGCGATTGGACGTCGAGTGTGTGAGAACGAATATGACCTTCTTGAATACCTCGCGGAGATGGTGAAATGACAGCGCCGCATGACCGTCCCACTGCGAGCGAATTAGTACAAGCTGTGCGTGAGTGGATGGAAACAGATCTCATGAAAGGCATTGAGCCTCGAATGACATTTCATCTTCGCGTTGCCATGAACATGTTGGACATTGTTGATCGCGAGTTGCAGTTAGGTGCTCCGATGGAGGAGCGGCATGCGGAGATTCTCCGAGGGTTAGGTGTTGCCGATGACGTTGAACTCTCGCAAAAGATTCGTAGCGGTGAATTCGATAACGACATTGCGTCGTTACTCACCGCACTGCGTCCTGTGATTGAAGACAAGGTTCGTGTGGCGAACCCAAAGTATCTGCGTTAGAGCACTCGCTTGGGCAAGATAGTCACAGGTTGACCAGCTGCTAATTGACCACAAGCAGCTGCTATCTCAGTGCCACGATTCTGGCGAATGGTGGCATTCACGCCGAGACTGCGCAGTAAGCGTTGGAATGCTTCAACACGAGCAGGGGAGCTTCCGATCGTTGGCCAGCCAGGTGTGGGGTTCAGCGGAATGAGATTGACGTGTGCTGCAGGAGGCAACTGCAAACATAAGTCCGCCAATTCGTGCGCATCGCGATCGGTGTCATTGACTGTTGAAATCATTGCCCACTCGAAACTGACGCGACGGCGTTTCTCGTACAGATAATCACGGCAGGTCTGCATCAACATCTCTAGCGGGTAGCGCTGGTTGATGGGTACAAGTTCATCACGAAGAGAATTGCGTGCTGCGTGTAGTGACACTGCCAAGTTCACAGGCAAAGGCCGTGATGTCAGAGTCTTGATACCTGGCACGATTCCGACCGTAGAAATAGTGATGTGGCGGGCAGAGATGCCGATGTCGCCGTGGATGCGTTCTACTGCGCCCCAAACGGATGCTTCATTTGCAAGTGGTTCGCCCATGCCCATGAACACGATGTTGTCGATGCGTCGGGAGTGGAGAGCTGCTTCGCGTGCGGCGCGAACAACTTGCTCCACAATCTCGCCAGTGGTGAGGTGACGGCTAAAGCCAGCTTGTCCGGTTGCGCAGAAACCACATGCCATTGCACAGCCAGCTTGTGTGCTGACACAGACAGTGGCTCGGTCGTCGTAATACATCAGAACGGTTTCGATCGGATGGTTGCCGTCAAGAAGATTCCATAGGAACTTCACAGTGTCGCCATCTTTGCTAGTGGAGCGTGTGACTTCAATTAGCGATTCCGGTAATTCATTCGTGATGCGTGTACGCAGTGCTGCAGGAAGAGTAGTGATGTCAGCGGGATGCTGAAATTGTGTATACAGGCCTGACCATAATTGGTCGAGGCGGTAACGCGGCTCACCCTCGAGAATGCTCGCGATCTCATCGCGAGTCGGCTGGTAGAGAGATGTAATCAAGATGGTGCTCCTGGTGCAATGTCGCCGACGAATGCATGTTCTTCGTGGTGAGTTGTGAATCCGAGTGCTGTGTACATCGCAACTGCAGAAGCATTATCCGCATCGACATAGAGCATGGCCTCGGTGATGTTTTGTTGTTCGATGTGATGAAGTCCAGCAATTGCCATCTTGCGACCAAGTCCTCTTCCAGACATTGATGGGTCGACGGCGATGACGTAGATTTCGCCCACAGATGGGTCTGTGTCGGTGTGAATTTTTGTCCAGCAGAACGCAGCAAGTGTGGAGCCCTCGTGATGCAAACGGAAACCTTCAGCATTGAACCACGGCTCGCTCATGCGGCCCTTCAAAATGTCAGAAGTCCATGCACCTTGTTCGGGGTGATGTCCGAATGCGGCGTTATTTACCAAAAGCCATTCCGCTTCGTCAATGCCAGGTCGGAATGCACAAGAGTCAAAATCGGAAATCTCGTTGACAACATCGGCGGGCAAGGGGAGAGGCCGGCGCAACTGCAGCAAACGACGGCCCTGTTGTAGCCCGACCTCACTGGCTAGTTGGCGGTGAATGTTGTTGGGTTCAAACACCCACCAATGCACATGGCCTCCACCCTCGGAAGCGACAACGTTCAGTGCGCTACGAATGAGATCCGGTGCAATCTCGAGGGAGTCATAGCGGTGCACTGGGTGAACAATGAGGTCAAGAGACCACGATTCATTGCCACGAGAGACTTGGCAGTACCCGACAATTTGCCCTGTTGCATTGTCGCGGGCGATGACTCCGGCAAACCCTTGACGGCCGCCTTCGCGTAAGTCGAGCCATAAATGGTCATTCAGGGGGCGGGCGCCATCGGCGCGCCACGCCGCCGAAATGAGGCTGGAGACCTCTTCCATGGCGACAGCGTCCATGTGTCTCTTTATTTCGAGTGAACGCACCTCGTCAGGGTACCTTCGTGTGCATGGGAAAGCCGAGAACACCAGCAGGGCGCGCGAAGGAAGTGGCCTCACGGCTTGCTGTTTTGTACCCAGGAGCCGAGTGCGAATTGATGCATTCAAACCCATATGAGTTGTTGGCTGCGACCATCTTGTCGGCGCAGTGCACTGATGCCCGCGTGAACATGGTGACACCGGCTCTGTTTGAGAAATACCCCACACCAAAGGCCTTGGCAGAAGCTGACCCTGCAGAGTTGGAAGTCATTGTGAAGTCCACTGGTTTTTACCAGAGCAAGGCAAAGAATCTCATTGGTATGGGTCGTGCCGTCACCGACCGTTTCGGTGGTGTGATTCCTCACGAACTTGAAGATCTCGTCACACTTCCTGGCGTCGGTCGTAAGACAGGCAACGTTTTGCGAAGTGTTGTCTTTGACTTGCCAGGGCTTGCGGTGGACACGCATGTGGGACGCCTCTCTCGTCGTTTGGCTCTCACCGCAGAGGAAGATCCCGTGAAGGTGGAAAAGGTGCTGAATGCATTTCTCCCACCAGAGGAGTGGGGTCGCTTCTCGCTTCGTCTCATTCTTCATGGGCGCCGCGTCTGTGATGCAAAGAAGCCAAAATGCGATATCTGCGAGTTAGAAGACATCTGTCCGTCCTCCAACATGCCGACGAAGACAAAGTCCAAGTGACTTTCGGGCAGTAGCGTTTCCCCGATGACTGACACGATTCGCGCTGAACTCGGAGCTGCGGCTGACGCAATCGGTAGCTACCGATCTCGTGTGGCTGGCCTACTTGACGCAGTCGGCCCGAATCATGAAGACCTCGTGAGCGCTATGTATGAGGCAGAGCGTGCATTGGTGTCGGCAGAGCGACTTCTGATTCGCGCTGAAAAACTCGCTCGTTCGTAACACCAGCCTGACTAGGTTTAACCCGTGGCAATTTTTGAACCCCGCGATCAGATTCGTGCGATGGAGGGGTATCACTCGGCTCAGGTAGATGTTCCTATTCGTTTGAATACGAATGAATCTCCGTTTCCTCCACCTGCTGGTTGGGTTGAGAAACTTGCTGATGTAGCCCGTGGCATTGATTGGAACCGTTATCCCGATCGCGCGGCAACTGAGTTGCGTACGGTGATCGCAGCTCGACACAACGTTTCGGTCGACAACATCTTTGTTGCGAATGGTTCAAACGAAGTGTTGCAAACCATCTTGTTGACTTATGGCGGCCATGGTCGCAAGGTTGCAACGTTCGAACCTACGTATCAGATGTACGCACAAATCTCGCGTGTCACCGGCGCGGAAGTTGTTGTTGGAGAGCGCCGTGCGGACTTCACTCTTGATGCCCATGAGATTGAACGTCTAATGCAGCGGGAATCACCTGCAGTGACGTTCTTGTGTAATCCGAATAATCCCACCGGGCTTGTCGAGCCTCGTGAGAACTTGGAAGTTTTGCTGGAGCACGCAACGGGTGTTGTCGTCGTTGACGAGGCATATGCAGAATTTTCTGATTGGTCGGCGATGGACATGATCTCAGAAGATCGCGCTCTCGCTGTCACACGTACGTTTTCAAAAACGTTGTCGATGGCGGCGCTCCGTGTTGGGTATGTCGTTGCACCAAAGTGGATGATTGCGCAACTCGAGATTGCTGCACTTCCGTATCACCTTGACTCCTTTAAGCAAGCTGCGACGACAGCAGCTCTCTCGTACACCGCCGAGATGGAGGAGCGTGTCTCTCTCATCAAGTCCGAGCGTTCACGAATTGAATCCACTCTTGGGGGCCTCGATATTGAGGTATGGCCAAGTGGGTCGAACTTCATCCTCTTTCGCCCTCGCTCTGTGAACGCATTGGATGTGTGGAAGTCTTTGCTCGCCGCTGGCATTTTGGTTCGCGACTGCAGTTCATGGGCTCGACTAAAGGGTTGCCTTCGCGTCACGGTGGGTACCCCTGACGAGAACACTGCTTTTCTGGCCGCAATGGCTGCAGCAGTCGCCTAATTGACAGGTAATTAACAAATTGACCGCAAGGTCGGGCGTATGAGCGGCGAGAATAGAGACATGGCACGTACAGCCCAAGTTTCTCGCAGCACCAAAGAGACATCCATCGAGGTCTCTATTGATTTGGACGGCACAGGTAAGGCCGACATCAGCACGGGTATCCCGTTCTATGACCACATGCTGGAGCAGCTGGCTCGCCATGGCGGTTTTGATCTCTCCATTCAGGCCAAGGGTGATCTGCATATCGATACTCACCACACGGTGGAAGACGTGGCTATTTGCGTCGGTGAAGCGTTGCACCAAGCCCTCGGCGACAAGGCCGGTGTCCGTCGCTTCGCCAGTGGTTCCTATCCACTTGATGAAGCTCTCGTGGAAATTGCACTCGACCTCAGCGGCCGTCCGTTCGTTGCGTGGAATGTTGAACTTCCCGAATGTCTTCCTCTTGGGTCACCTGCATTCGATCCGTCACTTGCTGAACACGCAGTGACGTCACTTGCAACGTCTGCACTCATCACATTGCATGTCAACCTCAAGGCTGGCCGCAATGTGCATCACATCATCGAAGCAACCTTTAAGGGGCTTGCTCGTTCTCTTCGTGATGCTGTGCGCGTTGATTCGGCTGGTGTTCCTTCCACCAAGGGCGTTCTTTCGTGACCGCAACGCCGCGCGTTGCAGTTCTTGACTACGGCATTGGCAATCTTCGTTCGGCGCAGAAAGCTTTAGAGAAAGTCGGCGCTGATGCAGTTCTGACATCCGATGCATCGGTTGTCACTGCAGCAGACGCAGTCGTGCTTCCTGGCGTCGGTGCATTTGGTGCATGTATGAATGCATTGCGCGACGTCGGACTCGAATTTGTTGCACTCGATGCAATTGCCAGTGGTGTCCCTTTCATGGGTATCTGTGTCGGTATGCAGATGTTGTTTGATGGCAGTGAGGAAGACCCCGATGCATGCGGTCTCGGTGTAATCCCTGGGCACGTGAAGTGGATCCCTTCAACCGTGCAGCGCCCGCAGATGCAATGGAACCAATTGAATGTGACTGCAAACGACCCAATGTTCAAAGGTCTCGGCGAGAACCCGTGGATGTATTTCGTACATTCCTTGCACGGAGTTCCGACAGATCCAACGTATGTTGCTGCCACAGTGCAATACGGCGACACATTGAATGTTGCATTCCGTAAGGGGAATGTGTTTGCAACACAATTTCATCCAGAAAAATCAGCAACTGCCGGACTTGGCTTGCTGCGCAATTTCGTTACGTCGGTGAAATCATGAATCTGTATCCAGCAATTGACCTTCTAGGCGGAAAAGTTGTGCGTCTGCGTCAGGGCGAATACGACGACAGCACTGTGTATGGCGATGATCCAGTAGCAGTAGCGGAATCATTTGTTGCGCAAGGTGCATCGTGGGTGCACATGGTGGACCTCGATGCTGCCAAGAGTGCTGAGCCCGTCAATCGCCCGATTATCGCGGCTGTTGCAAAGGCACTTGCTGGGCGCGCTCAATTGCAAGTGGGCGGTGGTGTGCGTGGCACAGCTGACGCAGAAGCATTGGCTCTTGCCGGTGTGAACCGCGTTGTCATGGGCTCTGCTGCCGTGGCTAATCCTTCTCTTGTGTCTGTCGTTGCTCGCATCATTCCTGTCGCTGTTGGTCTTGATCATCGTGAGGGCATTGCTGCGACGCATGGTTGGACAGAATCTTCGGGCCTGCGAGTCGAAGACTTGCTTTCGAAGTTCCCAGAGGCATCTGCTTTCGTCATCACCGATATTTCTCGCGATGGAATGTTGACGGGTCCCGATGTTGAGGGTCTCGCTCGTGCTGTTGCTTCAACGAACATTCCCGTTGTCGCAAGTGGTGGTGTCGGCACATTGACGCACATTGAAGAACTTGCACAAGTGATCGGGCTTGATGGCGTGATTGTGGGCAAGGCCATCTATGAAGGAAAACTCACCGTTGCTGACGCCGTAAAGGTCCTCTCATGAACTCCGACATTGTCGCTCGTGTGATCCCATGTCTCGACGTCACGAATGGTCGAGTCGTCAAGGGTGTTAATTTTGTTGATCTGCGTGATGCGGGCGACCCCGTGGAACTAGCAGCACGTTATGACGCGCAAGGAGCTGATGAGCTCGTCTTTCTTGACATCACCGCATCCTCCGATGGTCGCGAAACGATGGTTGATGTTGTTTCTCGTACAGCGGAACAAGTCTTTATTCCGTTCACAGTGGGTGGTGGCATTCGTGAAGTGGCAGACGCGCGCAAGATGTTGCGAGCAGGCGCAGACAAAGTCAGTGTCAACACGGCTGCAGTGCAGCGCCCAGAAGTGATAGCAGACATTGCTGCTGAATTCGGTGCGCAATGTGTTGTATGCGCCATTGATGCCAAGTGGAGCGCAGATCGCAACAGCTGGATTGTGTATCTGCATGGTGGACGTACTGCTACTGAACTCGATGCTGTGCAGTGGGCAGAGCGAGCAGTGGCATTAGGTGCCGGTGAAATTCTGCTGACATCAATGGACCGTGATGGCACGCGAGATGGTTTTGATATTTCCCTCACCAAAGCAGTGTCGTCTGCGGTTGGTGTTCCTGTCGTCGCAAGTGGCGGCGTGGGAACACTTGAGCACTTGGCTGGTGGAGTGATTGACGGTGGTGCAACGGGCGTTCTTGCTGCATCAATTTTCCACTTTGGTGATCACACAATCTCTGAAGCCAAAGATGTGATGTCAGCGCGCGGGATTCGCGTGCGACCAGTTCCTGGTTCGTGATTTAAGCGATGGCGTCGAGCGCCATCTCCAGAATCTGATGACAAGCCTTCGGCGCATCGGCAACGATGAAGTGATCCACTCCAGGAAGATCAACCACCGTGGTGTTGGCCCAGGAACTGACTGCCTCGCGGAGAAGTGCTGGGTTGGTGAACTGGTCGTGTTCAGGTGCCAGTAAGAACTTCGGGCGGTGATTGTTTGCAGCGATGGGTGCAGAGGCCATCATCGGAAGCGGGGGAGCAATTGCCACCCATGCTGCGATAAATGGGTTGCTGACATTGAGTCCCACGACAGAACCAAATGAGTATCCCGCCATAACAATGGGGCAGTCGGGTTCCATCATGTCGGCCAATTCGCATGCAGCTGCCAGATCAAGGCGTTCGGCATCGCCGTTGTCGTAGATGCCGCCTGAATTTCCAACCCCACGGAAGTCGATCGCGATGGAGTGGCATTGGAGATTGCTGGCCGCTGTCTGAAGTGCGCGCACCACGTGATTGTGGCGGTCTCCGCCATATTCGGGATGTGGGTGGGCAATCACAACGACTGCACATGCCGGATACTGCTCGGTACGCACAACATCGCACTCAATGGTGACCCCATCAAGGGTTTCGAGGTAAACGGTTTCGGCTCCCACGGGCTCAGACGGTACCGTGCATATGGCGTGTGAACGCAGATTGCAGCCGTTGTGCAGCGTTGACGCAGAGAGAGGACGAATCAAATGTCGCAGGAATTAGAGGGCCGCGTGATTGTGCCCACCGCCGACCAGCTTGATGCCGTCACCTTTAATTCTGATGGTCTTGTGCCCGCCATCGCGCAGTGCTCGGAGACTGGCCAGATCTTGATGATGGCGTGGATGAGCGCTGAGTCGCTTGCCATGACCTTTGCCGAAGGCCGAATGGTTTATTGGAGCCGTAGTCGTCAGGAATTGTGGCGCAAGGGTGATACCAGTGGCGACCGTCAATTTGTTCGCGAGGCGTATTACGACTGCGATGGCGACACGTTGCTCTTCGTTGTTGAACAAGAAGGGAAGGGCGCATGCCACACAGGTGAGCGTTCCTGCTTCTATCGATCCTTTGGTACTGAGTGATGTCGTTAGACACGGCAATCACGCCGTCGCGCGAAGAGTTCATTGAACTCGCACGTCAACACACGGTGGTGCCGGTGTGGACCCAAATCCTTGCTGACCTTGAAACTCCGGTTGCTGCATACATCAAGTTGGTCGGCGACGGTGATGGCTTCTTGCTTGAGTCAGTGGAGCATGGAGAACGTTGGAGTCGTTATTCATTTGTTGGGCGCGAACCACGTGGGACCCTCACGTTGCGCGACGGAATGTTGACTGCAACCGGAGAGATTCCTGCGAGCGTGCCGCTTGACAAGGGAATGCTCGCTGCGATGGAAGAACTGTTGCGCATCTACCGTGCTCCTATCTTCCCTGACTTGCCGCCGTTGCAAGGTGGCCTCATGGGGCATCTTGGTTACGACGTTGTTCGCGAGATTGAGCATCTTCCAAACACGCCTGCCGATGACCGCGGAGTGCCCGATGCTTCTATCAGCATCATCGGTTCGCTTGCGGCGTTTGATCACTGGCGCCAGCGTGTGTACTTGTTGGAGAGCGTTCCAGTTGCAGGCTTGAGCGAAGCTGAAATCGGTGCTGCCTACGACGCCGCAGTGTTGCGTGTCCATGCATCTGTGGCGGACCTTGCACGACCACTGCCTTATGTAGCGGTCGAGCCGCCAGTTGTCGGTGAGCAATTGCCTGCAGCTCGTTCATCAATGCCGGATGGGCGCTACCAGAGCGCCGTTGAAGTGGCAAAGGAATACATCCGCGCCGGAGACATTTTCCAAGTCGTGCTTGCACAACGTTTTGAACTTGATCTCGAAGCAGATCCGTTTGATGTGTATCGCGTTTTGCGTCAAGTGAACCCCAGCCCGTACATGTATTTCTTGAAGCAGCCTGGTCTCACCATTGTTGGTGGTTCACCAGAGCCAATGGTGCAGCTGATTAATGGTCGCGTTATCTCGCGCCCGATTGCGGGTACTCGTAAGCGCGGAACCACCGATGAGCATGACCGCAAGTTGGCTTCAGAACTTCGTGAGAACCCGAAAGAAGTTGCCGAGCACATCATGCTGGTCGACCTTGCTCGCAACGATGTTGGTCGTGTTGCGAAATACGGTTCCGTCACCATGGATGAGTTGATGTCGTTGGAGCGTTACAGCCATGTGATGCACCTCACGTCGCAAGTATCCGGTGATCTCCGTGAAGGGCTTGGCCCCATTGATGTTTTACGTGCGACATTGCCCGCAGGAACAGTGAGTGGTGCTCCGAAAGTCCGTGCGATGGAAATCATCGATGAACTCGAACCAGTGAAGCGTGGGCCATACGCCGGTGTTGTGGGGTACGTTGACTTCTCAGGCAACCTCGACACTGCAATTGCAATTCGCACCATGTTCGTCGGACCAAAGGGTGCGATCTTGCAGGCAGGTGCTGGCATCGTGGCTGATAGTGACCCTAAAGATGAGGACCTTGAGTGTCATAACAAGGTCGGTGCGCTACTTGCCACCATTCCGGCCGCAGTTCGCATGACCAAGCGTCGCCGTGAAGCGGGAACAAACGCATGAGTGAGATTGTCTGGGCAGATATCGAGCGGGATGTGGTCATCGTGCAAGGCGATGATGCTGGTGCCTTTCTTCATTCGCAATTAGCAAATGACATTGCATCTCTTGCCGTCGGTGCAAGCATTCACAGCTTGTTGTTGGAACCAACTGGACAAGTCACTGCGCTTCTTCGCGTTACACGCCATGTTGACACCGTGTACACATTGGACGTTGATGCCGGTTTTGGTGAATCGCTGATCACGCGTTTGCAACGTTTCGTTCTTCGTTCAAAAGTTGCAATGCGAATGAGCGACTGGAAAGTGCGAGCGTTCCGTGGTCCTGATGCAGTAACAGCTGTTGGGCCAGGCGTCAGACGTTCAGTTCCATATTGGGGTGGCACTGACGCCATTGATGTCATCGCTGAAGCAGGGCAGTTGCCGGTCATTGGTAGCGAGACTGAAGTTCCGCACATCGACATGTTTCGAGTGGATGCAAAGTGGCCTCGGCTCGGCATTGACATTTTGGTGGGGGATATTCCTGCCACTACTGGCGTCGTGAGCGATGCGGTCAGCTTCAGCAAGGGGTGCTACCCAGGTCAAGAACTTGTGGAACGCATGGATTCGCGTGGGGCAGACGCACCGGTTCTTGTCGTTTCAGTTCCTCGTGACGGAGTTGGCGTGGGATCTCGGGTGCAATTCGAAGGAAAAGACGTCGGAACGGTCACTTCCATCGGATTTTCTCTTGCTTTGGCTCGTGTCGCCCGCGGTGGTTTCACTTCAAACCTGAAATAGGTAAAACTGGTACCTATGTCCTCGGTAGCCCTGTTGAAAAGTGTCGTTGGGGCGGCCGAAAGTAACGGGCATGTCAATCTGGATGTGTCGGCGTGGCACTGGGCCTTTCTTCTTGGTGCCATCAGCATTCTGTTGCTCGTCGACTTACTGGTAATTCACCGGAAGGCTCACATTGTTGGAATACGGGAAGCGATCCTTGAATCTGCTGTCTGGATTGCATTTGGTGTGCTTTTTGGGCTCTTTATTTTGTGGCAATTTGGATCCGCGGCCACGGGAGAGTATTTCGGCGGCTATCTCATGGAGAAGAGCCTGAGTGTGGACAATGTCTTCATTTGGGCGATGTTGTTTACCTATTTCCAGATTCCGCGCAAATTTCAGCATCGTGTGCTGTTCTGGGGAATCTTTGGGGCTCTTGCACTTCGCTCCGCCTTCATTTTCGGTGGAATAGCAGTTATTGAGAAATTTGAATTTTCAGTACTGATCTTGGGAATATTCCTCGTGTACACGGCGTACAAGGTTCTTACATCGGATGATTCTGATATTGACTTCAACCCATCAGATGGTCGCACTTTGCGCATCTTCCGACGATTTGTTCCATCAACGGACGAGATTCGCGGTCAAGCCTTATTTATCAAAGACAGCAAACTTGGTTTTCTTGCAACTCCGCTCTTCGCTGTCCTCGTTCTTGTGGAACTCACCGATGTTGTCTTTGCGGTGGATTCCGTGCCAGCAGTGCTGTCAGTAACAGGAGAACAATTTCTTGCTGTGGCATCCAATGTTTTTGCGATTCTCGGACTTCGCGCCCTCTATTTTCTACTTGCAGACGTTCACGCACGATTTAAGTACTTGCAGGGCGGCATCAGTGTTGTCCTCGCGTTTGTCGGAGCAAAGATGATTGTGGGCTACATCTGGAACTGGCACGTCACGACTTTGTGGTCATTGTCGGTGATTATCGCCATTTTGACCTCTGCGGTGGGCGCCTCAATTTTTGAAAATCGTCGCCCGTCTTAGACAGCCCCTCGTGGCACTATTGTTCCTGCCATGGGAATCGCGGAGGACGACATTCAGAAAGTGCGCTCCGCCGTCACTCTCTCTGACATCGTGTCTCCCTATGCGCAGTTGCGTCGCGCAGGTCGCGGACAAGTAGGTCTCTGTCCATTCCACTCAGAGCGCACACCGTCCTTCAGCGTGAATGATGAAACTGGTCGTTACATGTGTTTTGGATGCGGTGCGAAGGGTGACGTTTTCACTTTCGTGCAGGCAATGGAACATCTTGACTTCGTCGGATCCGTTGAACGCATCGCAGGCAAGGCCGGCATTGAACTGCACTACACATCGGGCGCAGGCAACGGCGAACGAAAGCATCGCAAAGAACTTCAAGAACTGATGGAGCGCGCAGTCGAGTGGTATCACAAGCGTTTGTTGGAATCTCCCGATGCTCGTGCAGCTCGCGAATATCTTCGCTCTCGAGGTTTGGCCGGTGATGTTGCTCGCACATACAAACTGGGGTGGGCTCCTGACGATTGGGATCAACTCTCAAAAGCTCTGAATGCTCCAGCAGCAATGCTGAATGAAGTCGGACTTGGATTCCTAAACAAGGCAGGTCGACTGCAGGACTCATTCCGCGCTCGCGTGATGTTCCCCATCTTTGATGAAACTGGTGCAGCGGTTGCTTTCGGTGGACGCATTTTGCCTGGTTCAACTGACCCCGCGAAATACAAGAACTCCACAGAGACTCCTATCTACATCAAGTCGCGCACCCTCTATGGTTTGAACTGGGCAAAGGGAAATGTTGTCAAGGAAGATCGCGTCATCGTGTGTGAGGGGTACACCGACGTCATCGGATTCCACACCAGTGGACTGGCTACAGCTGTCGCAACATGTGGTACGGCTTTAACAGAAGAGCATGTGAAGCTCATGAAGCGGTACGCACGCAATGTTGTTCTGGCATTCGACGCTGACTCTGCGGGCCAAGGTGCGGCGGAGAAGTTTTACGCATGGGAAAAGAAGTACGACATTTCAGTGTCCGTCGCACAGTTTCCGCAAGGCAAAGACCCAGGTGAACTTGCACAGACTGACCCTGAGGCGCTGTCGAAGGCGATCGCGGGCGCAATGCCATTTCTAGGATTCCGTCTGAAGCGTTTGTTTGATGCAAACCCGCTTCGTTCTCCTGAATCCCGTTCTCGCCTTGCGAATAAAGCAATGGAACTCATTAACGAGCATCCGGATACAAACGTGCGGCGCTTGTATGCAGGAGAAGTAGCAAGTCATACCGGACTCTCTGCAGCAGATCTCGTGAAGGTTGCAGAGCGTGGCGGCAAGATTGTTGCGGAATTTGCAGCTCCTGTTCAGCAGGCACTTGAAGGTGCCGGGTTCATTGCGATTTCCCTCCTCATCCATGAATGGGATGCCATTGCGCCGTGGCTGATTGAAGAACTCTTTGTAGACATCGCATCGCGGGAGGCATTTCGTGCATTGGCCGAATCAGATGGGGATGTCCACGCAGCCTTGCAAGTAGCAACTCCGGAAGCAGCCGAGATCATCGAACGGGCAGCGGTGTACGACGCTGAAGCAGACCCGATTGTTGAAGCAAGGTCACTGATTGCAGCCGCAGTGAGGCGTGAGCTCACAAAGCGTGGTCAAATAGCCGATGTGGAGAGCATCCAACAGCAGCGGCAAGTGCGAATAGCCCTTGAGGATCTCGCAAAGCCCGATAAGTCGGTAGCTGCCTCGGTGCTTCTTCTGCAGTGGTTGGCACAAGTGGCTGGTGTAGTGCAGTGACGCCACCGGCCCGCCTTCCGCCGTATCCGAATGTGGATGCAGCTGAATGGGCCACACTGATTGCCTCGCGTTCAGATGCTGGCACTGTTGATGCCAATACAGTCGCTCATGTCTTTCGAAATCTGGAACTAAATCCAGACACCATTCGTCATATTGAGTCGGTGTTACAGCAACTCAATATCTCGATCGCAACAGTTGAGCCAGATATCTCTGGTCCCATCGTTAGAAAGCCACTCCCTCGCAAAGTGGCACAACCGCGCATCATTGCAGGCGACTCAGGCGACACGGTTCGGTTGTATCTGCAAGAGATCGGGCAAATCGAACTTCTCGATGCAGAAGGTGAGCGAACACTCGGTCGAGCGATTCGTGCCATGCAGGAGGCAAAGGCGGAACAAGATACTGGGGCAATATCTGCAACGCGCAGAAGAGAATTACGAAACATCATTCGTGAAGGTGATGATGCGTTTGAACACCTCATCACTGCGAACCTTCGCCTCGTTGTTTCCATTGCCCGTAAATATGACGGACGAGAACTCCAACTGCTTGACCTCATCCAAGAAGGCAACATTGGCCTCATGCGTGCTGCTGAGAAATACGACTGGGAAAAAGGATTCAAGTTCTCCACTTATGCAACATGGTGGATTCGTCAAGCAATGATGCGTGCGATGGCGGACCAAGGTCGCACGATTCGTGTGCCTAGCCATGTTGTTGAAATGTTGAATCGCATTACGAAAGCAGATCGCGATCTCACAGTGGAACTTGAACGTGAGCCAACGCTTGCGGAAATCTCGGAACGAACTTTGATTCCTGTCGAAAAGATTGAAGAACTTCGCCAGATCTCATCGGTCTCCATCAGCCTTGATGAACCTGTGGGGTCAGATGAAGATTCCTCGACCTGGGGCGAGCGTGTCTCTAATGGCAATGATGATGATTCGCCGATTGAGCAGGTGCAGAAGCGCCAACTCATCGCGGCCATTGAGGCAGAACTTGAACATCTTCCTGAGAGGGACCGGCGCATCCTGCAGAAACGTTTTGGTATCCACACGGATCAGCCCCTCACCTTGGATGATGTTGCCAAAGAAGAGGGCGTCACGCGCGAAAGAATCCGCCAAATTGAGCAAAAGACCCTCGCGCGGCTTCGTCACCCCAATAACAGCCAAAGGTTGCGCAGTTTCATTGACAGCGACTAACTGTTTCTCTGTGGTGGCAGGTACCCCCGCTGATATCCTGATATTTCCCTTCCGGGGTAGCTCAGTTGGCAGAGCAACGGACTGTTAATCCGTGTGTCGTGGGTTCGAGCCCCACCCCCGGAGCCAATTTGGTCCCTTTGGACCTCAGGGGCCAGTAGCTCAGTTGGTTAGAGCAGGGGACTCATAATCCCTGGGTCGCGGGTTCGATCCCTGCCTGGCCCACCATTTGATTATCGGGCGGCGGCGCTCTCGCGTTTTTTGCGATCGATGAAGCGCCCGGTGACTAACCGGATTCCACCGATTGCAGCACCTGTCATAGCGAGCGACATGGTGAACCCTGTGTAGAGGCGTGTGCCGACGTCACTGCCTGCGGTGAGTGAGTGCACCACGATGATACCGTACAGCGGGTACGAGAGCATATGAATACGTCGCCATGTCTCGCGACTCATCTTTTTCATCATGAGAGAAGTTGTCTCAATGGCGAGAAGTGTCCAGAATCCGATGACGCCAAGTGAGACTGCCAGTGGCTTATAACTATTCGTGAACGGCACCAAGAGGTTGACCCATTCAAAGTGGACATACTTGTCGGGAATGAGCGTCAACATATGGACGAGCGAGAAGAACACTGTGAGACCGCCCATCCATTGATGAAGGTCGCGTAGCCATGCGGGGCGATCCATGCCGCGCAACACACGAGTGGTGAGTAGTACTCCCCACAAAATTGTGAACAAGATGAGGACCCAAGCAACGTTCGCAGATGCTCGAGTGAAATCCCACCAAATGCCAGCAATCATTGAACGAACTCTTTCCAGGTTGAGGTTTCAGAAACGTTGTTCTGCTCATCGATGGTCATGGCTGCAAGTCCGGAAAATTCAATCAGGTCAATGTTGCGAAGGATCGCATATTTTGTCCACGTTTCGGCCCAAGCAGCGGTGGAAGCAATCACGCTTGCTGCAGCAGCGTGAGATGTGGAGCTCTCTTGAGAAACGATGTGACGGGGGACGCCTCGACCATTTCGATGGCGAGCATTGATATGTGACGTTGCAACTGCACCGTCGGCAAGCGAGATGGTGCAGACCGCTTTTTCCGGTTCGATGGGAGACATGATTTGAATTGGCCAATCATGTGTCGTGCCGCTCTTGCGCGAGACGCGAATGTCGCCACCGAGATTGACGCAGACGGAGTCGGCTCCGCGATTCATGAGATGTTCGGCGACCATGTCAGCTGCAAGGCCCTTGCCGATGCCACCTGCATCCAACGTCATTTGCGAAGGAAGTGCGATGGTGTTGTCGGCGTAGATGGCGATGTCGCTCAGGTCTGCAAACGCGTGAGATGAAGGAGACGTTTCCGAAATTTTGTCGTCGATTAACGACTGTGTGTCGCCCTGCGCAGTGAGAAGGGGAAGCAACGTGGGGTTGAAAACACCATCAGTTGCGGCATGGGCGGCAATCATGTGCCCGACAAGGGAAACGGTTCGTGCATCGACCCAGACCGGTTGCCCGTATGCATTATTCAGTCGACAAATGTCGGAAGATGGAAGAAAACGGCTCCACAGTTGCTCAAGTTCGGCCACCATATGAAGGCCCTCTTCGACAAGAGCGAAAGCATTGCCGCCGATCACGCTGACTTCGCAACGCACACCCATCAAGGTGCGATGTTGGCGAGTGCCGAGTGTGAGGGCGGCAGAGCTCATGATTATCGAGAGCCGCTGCTCTGTTGCTGCTGCCAGCCGCCAGTGGAATTGCCCGGCGTTGCAGGGGTTGCCTTTGGCACTGGCACTTGCACAACTGGAGGGTTCGTCACCTGTGGGGTCACAGCGTTTGTGTTCACTTGTGGGTCAACAGAAAGCAGTGGTGCGCTTTGGCTATGAACTCGACCGGTTGAAGTAATGCCATCAACAGTGTTGGACGTGTTTGCGTTGACCTTGACAGCACTCTTGCCGGCAAGTGCGTATCCAGAGGCCATGCCAAGAACGGCTGTTGCGGAAAGTCCGGTGACCAGAATCTTGGCTGATCGTGCTGGCTTCTGTGTCGTGCGCTGTGGCATTGCGGGCTTCCGTGTAGGTGGAGGTGGCGGAGGAAGAAGTGGATCGTTCATCATTAGTCGTCATCCCCGTCGTGGGCAATGAGGCCATCATGATGGTCGCCATCGCCATCGTCATGTGGTCGAGCTGCTGCTGACGGTGCCTTCGTTGATTCATTCACCACATTTGTCTTGACGACTCCATCGACAAGCTGTGCGGTGAACTCGATGCGTTGTGTGGAAGAGATGAAATGTACTTTCACCAATCCGCCCACTTCGGTGCGAGCGGGCTCGCTGGTGAATCCCGCAGATGGCGCGATTGCTGTCACGACGATGGAACCAGATGATGTGTCGATCACGACACTTCCTGCTGTTCCCACTTGGTAAGTGGTGGTGGTGTCGGTGACTTCAGTTGCCTGGGCCTCAGTTGCTCCAACTTTGCCATTTGTTGGCGTGGCACCGTTCGGTGCACCTGCGGCGATTGTGGTGCTGACCACTGCCGAATTTGACGCACTGGAGGAACCCAGCACGCTGGAGTTGACTGCGAAGGCAGCTGCTCCGGCGGCGATGACTCCAACAACTGAGACTGTTGTGGCGATTCCTGTTTTCATGGCTCAAAGCTCCAATCCCGGGGGTTGTTTCCCGATGACAGCAACAGTACGGAGTCCACATAAAGGGAATGGTGTGTCGTTGTCCAAGATTCGGTAAAGAAATGAGGAGTACGGGGTGTCTCCGTCTGAGGAGGCACAATGGAGGGGTGAAAGTACTCCTGGTCGAAGACGACAAGTCCATTGCGGAATCAGTTGTTGCCTCGCTCACGATTGCTGGGCTTGATGTGCATCATGTGATGACAGGTGCAGAGGCAATCCAGGAGGCCGTTGCGTATTCACCCGATGTGATCTTGATGGATCTTGGTCTTCCCGATATGGATGGACTGGATGTCTCCAAGACAATTCGAGAAACCTCTTCGGTGCCCATCATTATCGTGAGCGCACGAGGTGATGAACTGGATCGTGTGTTGGGTCTTGAACTTGGCGCCGACGATTACGTGGTGAAACCGTTTAGTCAGCGTGAACTTCTTGCACGTATACGTGCAGTGACTCGTCGTAATGCAGATACTCCAGTACCGAATTCGGTGAGAGAGGGTGCGCGTATTCAAATTGATGAGAGAACACACACGGTGTTGTTGGATGACACCAAAATTGCTCTCACTGCCAAGGAGTTTGATCTCCTTGCATATCTCTATGCCGAGCCAGGCATTGTGTTCCGTCGTAACGACATCCTTGAACATGTGTGGGATACCAATTGGTACGGAACCACGAAGACTCTTGACGCGCACATTGCATCGATTCGCAAGAAGTTGGGAAGTCCCGACTGGATTCAGTCGGTGCGTGGTGTTGGCTTCAAATACGTAGAGGTCACTGAGTGAGGAATCGCCTCATCGCTGCACTCGTTGGAGTTGCAGTTGTCATCCTTCTTGTCTTTGGTGTGCCGCTCACATCTTTCGTTGCGAAGGTAGAACGTGAACGACTTGTCACAGCAATGGAGCGGGACGCATTCATTCTTGCTGGGCATGCCAAGGAGACTCTGAACACAACTTCTGGTTCCGTACTTCCGTCGTTGCAGCCGTACCTGCATGTGCATTCTGCGGCAAGGGGAACGCGAGCCTTGGTGACAAATGCAAAGGGGCTAATCGTTGCATCCAATGATTCAACGTTGACCATCGGTGCAGATTTTTCTAATCGGCCAGAGGTTGCAGAAGCTCTCACCGGTGTTCCTAGTGTCGGTGAACGTGACTCGCGCACCTTGGGGCAACCTTTGGTGTTTGTTGCTGTGCCGGTTCTGCTTGGTGATGATGTTCTGGGTGTTGTTCGCCTGTCGAACCCAAAGTCTCTGATTGACCGAGCCGTCCGTGACCGAATCTTTGAAACAGCAATTGCGGGACTCTTCACGATTATCGCGGCAGCAATTCTTGCAATTCCGTTTGCGCTTGGCATCGCTCGACCCATCACCCGTCTGACACGTCGCACCGAAAAACTTGCCGATGGAGATTTCTCTGTCCGAGCTGATGATTCAAGTGGCCCACCAGAGGTGCGAGAACTATCGCGTTCTTTCAACGTGATGGCAGGTCGTTTGGGATTGATGGTGGAGAATCAGCGGCATTTTGCTGGAGCAGTGTCGCATCAATTACGCACCCCATTAACAGCGTTGCGTTTGCGCTTAGAGCAGGCGCACGATGCGTTAGGGGATAGCTCTCCTGAAGTTGCGAATGCAATTGAGGCTTCGCGTGCTGAAACTGATCGCCTTCAAGAGATGGTGGAGCAGTTGTTGGCGTTGGCCCGCATCGAAGGCGGCACCGCCGCGACGTCCACGGTGGATGCGGCAGAGATTGCGCGTTCTCGAATTGAGATGTGGGAATCGCTCGCGAGCGAACAGGGAATCACCTTCACGGTGAGCACCCCTGCACATGCGCTGTGTGCATCAATGGACGGTGCACTTGAGCAGATCATTGATAACTACATCGATAATGCACTCGGTGTGGCGCCCGATGGTTCAACAATCGCGCTCGTGGTGTCGCGTAGTTCTGGTCATGTTCAGATCGATGTCATCGACGAAGGCCCCGGACTGTCCGAGGAACAATGTGTTCTTGCCTTTGAACGCTTCTGGCGCGGGAAGCATACGGAGAATGCGCCAGGTACTGGTTTGGGTCTTGCAATTGTTCGTCAACTTGCAGTGGCAAGCGGTGGCACCGCGGAACTATTGGCGCGAACCGATGGAAAGCTCGGCCTCATTGCTCGCGTGACGTTTGTTGGTCGTTAATTAGAAACTGTTGTCACCAATCCAGGCGGGCACACGTTCCAAGAGGTTCAAACTGACTTCTCGTGATTTATCGAGAAGCGAGCACACAGCTTCGGTGTCCCCCCGGTAGACCATCGCCAGAGAAATAGGGACGCGTCCGACGACACTCAGACTGCGTTCAGGGGCATCGGTGACTTTCTGAAAAGAGTCAATGGCGGAGATCTCTAAAGGAAGGTCGATTCCTCCGAGTCCGGCCACTTCAGTCGCAAGAATCAAAAGATCTGGTGGGTTGGTCAGGGGAGGGAAAGCCCAGGTGAAGACCAAGGGAAAGGTGAAATCGCCTTGAGGCTCATCGTCGGGGTCGTCCATCGCAAGAACAACGTCTTCGAAGCTGAGAAGTGTGCGTGGGTCAATTTCAAGACTGACGTGTAGGTCTATCGGGCCAGTGCAGGCTTCTTCTGGATGAAGATCTACTTCCCACAGTTGACGTAAAGAGTAAGTCTCCACAAAATGGCGTTCATCATGAACATGGAATCCATGGTCAACGGCATGACTCTTGAGGTCACTTACAAAGCCGGCTATGTCAATAACTGCCACGCAAGGACACTACCGTTTGAATGTGCGCCGTTTTGATGCTGATTCTGATGACCGTGACATCCTGGGGTTTCTCCATGATGTCGCCGATGCTGCGGCAGACATGATTGATGAGACCGTCTCGTGGTCTCTGACTGGCCACCGCGAAGGTCAGTACACGGGCGATGTTGCAGTTGACGAAGTTGTAGTTGATATGTGTGAGGCGGCTGGATTCTTTGTTCTCAGCGAAGAATCTGGTGTGGGTGATCTGGAATGGCCTTTGCCCGTAGGACGATTGCTCATTGTTGTTGATCCCGTTGATGGTTCGACGAATGCAAGTAAAGGTCTCCCGTGGTACGCAACGTCACTGTGTGTTGTCGACGCCGACGGCCCCCGTGTTGCGTTGGTCGCTGAACAGTCGGGGAGTGAGACGCGATATGCCGCTATCCGCGGGGCGGGCTCAAACGTTGATGGTATGAGAATGAACGTGAAGCCCATTGAAGACACCCGCACGGCAGTGGTGGGTGTGAATGCATTGCCGGCGCCAGGTCATGGTTGGTGGCAAGTACGAACAATGGGTGCTGCATCCCTTGATATTTCTTTAGTGGCAAAGGGTGCCCTCGATGGTTACATCGATTTCGACGGTGGCCTTGGCGTGTGGGATTATCTTGCCGCGGTGCTTGTCTGCCAGGAAGCCGGCGCGCTTGTTGCAGAAGCAGAAGGACGCGACCTCATGACAGTGGACATCGATGCTCGCCGTCGACCTGTTGTTGCTTCATCCCAGGCGATGATGAACTCGTTGATGTTCGCCAAGCGCCTTTAGACCCACCGTCTTCTGCACTAGAACTAAGTGATGTTCATACGTCGGCTCTCGGTATTTTCTGCGGCACTAATACTCGCTACTTCCGTAATCACGTCTACGTCGCATGCATCGGTGTTGAAGTGTGCTCAAGGTGGTGTGTGTCGGGTGGGCAATCTTGGCCCCGGGGGTGGACGCGTGGTGTACGACGCAGGGTCATTGCAGTGGTGGGGTCGCTATCTCGAAGCGGTCAGTGTTCCTGCAGGCGCTGGCATGCCATGGTCTCTGATGCCGACAACGTCGTTGTATGAAAACGATGTAACAGGCCGAGCACATATCGATGCGAAGGGAATTGGTTTTGGTCGAGTGAATACTGCAGCCATCATTGCCCAGAGTGGAGTCGGTACGTACGCCGCGTCTTTTGCTGATTCATTTGTTCAGAATGGTTTTGACGATTGGTTCTTGCCTTCAAAAGACGAATTAGATGCTGCGTACAACACGCAAGCAATTTTGGGGGTTCCCAAAATTGTGAAAGCGCCGTATTGGTCGTCTTCGGAGAACTCTGCGAATTACGCGTGGTATCAAATGTTTCAAGATGGCACGCAGTTCACCGATGAAAATGGTGTGGGGGCAATTGTCGGCATCAAAAAGTTGACGCGCAGTCGATTGCATCGAGGCTCAGGCTTTCCGTCCTTGCCATTTCAGATGATGGCCATGCGTTCATTCCCTACGGGAACAGGAGTCGCACCACCACAAACGTCACCGTCACTGACGGGGCACACATGCGCTGCAGAAGGACCGTGTGGCGTTGGAGATATCGGACCGGCTGGAGGCGTGGTGTTTTATGACGCAGGCATGCACATGGCTTGGGGTCGGTACTTGGAAGCTGCGCCTGTTGCCGTGGAGGGTGTTGGCTTGCCGTGGAAGCGTCTCACTGCAGTTGATACACGCAAGCCCGTTTACATCAATACGAAGACGGCACGAGCACAAGTATGCCGAGTGCAATCCAAGGCGATTGGCATGGGGCAGATCAATACAAAGACCATTCTGAAGGCCTATGGGCGTGGGCATTATGCGGCGCGGTATGCGGATGCTTTGAACTTCAATGGATTTGATGACTGGTTCTTGCCGTCGAAGGACGAATTGAACGTGATGTATTCAGTGCTCTCAACCGCGTATCCACGTATCGGCGACTACGCCCGCAGTTTCTATTGGTCGTCCAGCGAATATGACTACAACAACGCTTGGACAGTGAATTTTAAAGACGGGCAGCAGTTTGATCGCGAGAAGTGGTTGCTGCCGGATGCTGTGAACGGCGTGAAGGCACTGCGAGTGCGTCCTGTACGTGCCTTCGGCTAAATGCTGAGTTCATTCTTCTCAATGAATCGTGCGATGCACATCACTTCATTGAGAGCTTCAGTACGTACGACAGAATCGTGAATCAGTGCTGTCTCGGGTGGGGCTGTGAGATGGTCAACCGAGATGCCTGAGTTCTGCAACGGCGCAAAGAGCTGATTCTCTAGTCGAGTGTTCATCAAAATGCCATTTGAAATCTCATAGATGATGCTGGCGTGCTCAATGGTGAGGTCGCCCGATCTTGAAATCTCTTGCGCCTGTTTCTGGCGTTTTAGAGCAGTTTCTAGGTTGAGGATGCGATCTCGAATGTATGCCGCATCTTCATACCGTTGTGCCTCGGAGTGCATCACCATCTTCTTTGTGAGAAGTGCAATGACTTCTGCGGGTTCACCGAGAAGAGTTCGAGTAACGATGTCGACAAGGCGTGCATATTCCTGGGGGTCTGCAGTGCCAGAACATGGGCATTGCGCAAGTCCCAATCGGGCGGCAGAACAGACTTCAGCATCGGCTGGCGCTTGATAGTTGCGCCCCATGCGTACGGTGCATCGGCTGAGTGGAATAACTGATTCAATCGCATCGATGACATCGCGGGCCATGGCTTTCGTGGTGAATGGTCCGATTGTGATGCCCTTTGGTGATGGCACTTTGGTCATCACGAGACGTGGCCACTCTTCGTCGGTGGTGAATCGTACGTAGCTGTACTTATCGGAACGCGTACCTGCATGGTTGTATCGGGGTTTGGCTCGACTGATGATGCGTGATTCCAAGACTTCGGCCGTGAGGATGTCGGGAGTTTCGATGTAGTGCACGCCCTGCATGATCTTGAGCAGCTTGCCTACTTTGTTCCGAGACTCACCAGTGCCGAAATAACTACGAACTCGGGAGCGAAGATTGCTTGCCTTTCCGACATACAAAATGTCGTTATGGGCATCAACAAAGAAATACACACCGCAATTGCGGGGAAGTGACTCCGTGAGTTTCAGTTTTCCCGATTCTGGGTGGCTTCCAATGTTGGGAAGAGCGATGAGGTCGTCAAGGAAATACGTGCCCAAAGTGGAGGCTCGATCAATGAGGTAGTGAAGAAGATCTCCGGTTGCAAGAACATCATCGAGTGCTCGGTGAATTGGTTGATGGTTCAGATTGAGACTGGCCGACAATGTGGAGAGCTTGCAGTTGGGAACTTCGCTACGGATGAGGCGTCGTGCGAGCTGCAAGGTGTCGACCACTTTGTTGGCTAGAGGCGGTTGGCCGAATCTGTCGAGTGCGGCATTGATGAATCCAATATCGAACCGAGCATTGTGCGCTACAAGTACCGAGTCTCCAATGAATTGCAAGAGAGGTGCGATGTGTTCGCGAATGGGCGGGGCATCGCGAACCATGCTGTCGGAAATGCCGGTGAGCATGACGATGAAGGAGGGGATAGTGGTCTCGGGGTGAATGAGGACATTGAATCTTTCGATTTCATAGCCGCCCTGGTATTTGACGGCCGCAATTTCTGTGATGCCTGCGCCGTTGGGGCTGCCGCCAGCGGTCTCAATGTCGAGAACGCAAAAGATCACGTCTGAGAGGGGTGTGCCCGTGTCGTCGAGTGGCGCCACCTCAGAGGTCATGTAGCCACTGTAAACGGGGGCTCTGTCGCCGGGGTTGAGTCGGGAGGGAAGTCTCCCGATATCCTGACGGCTCCTGCATCTGCGGGCGTTTAGCTCAGTTGGCTAGAGCATCTCCCTTACAAGGAGAGGGTCGGGGGTTCGAGTCCCTCAACGCCCACCATTTTGTCTATCGCTGAGCGAACCACTCTTCTGAAGTACCTGCGAAGTACGCATGCCTCAATGACTGCTTCATCTGTTTGATGCCATCGGAGTTGAAACTGCCAATGTGGACTGCAATCTCATGTGCGCGACTGATCACTTGGGAATCATCAACACATTCATGTGCGACCCCCATAGCAACAATGTCTGAACCGATAATCGGGTCACCAATAAGTGTGAGTCGTGCCGCCACTGCTTCACTATGCCGCAGCCTCAACCATGCCAAATTCATTGGCGCAGCCATTCCTCGTTGAATCTCTCCCACTTGCAATTTTGAAGAGTGGCCCACAATTGAGATGTCACAAGCAAGGGCGACTGCAGACCCAGCGTTTATTGCAGCTCCTTCGATTGCTCCGACAATAATTTTGGGCGAATCAAAAATTAGGCGGTGAAGGTGACGCCATCTACTGGGGAATTCAGATTTCCATTCTGGTGCTGGCTCTGCTCCGAATTCCTTGAGGTCAAGACCGGAGCAAAAAGCACCTTCAGCTCCTCTTAGTACGACGACACTGACTTCAGGGTTGGCGTTGAAGTTCTCAAATGCAGTAATCAGTTCCTCAACCATGGGGCCGGTCACTGCATTGCGCCGATGTGGTCTATTCAGCACAAGTTCTGCGATGGGGGATAAATCAGAACGATTGACGATGATGTGCTCCATTGTTATTCCTTAGATTTCGTTGGAGTCTGCGGATCTGGCTCGCGCGGTAATCCCAATGCACGTTCTCCCAAAGTGTTGCGTTGAATTTCATCCGTCCCTCCGCCTAATGACATGCGTGGTGAATTGAGGAAGTGGTAGTTCCAGAAGAGGTCATCTTCAGAGGCTTCATGAGCGATCAACTGTGGATGCATCATCGCGAGAGTTAATGCACAATGTCTTGCCTGTCGGGTGCGCCACAACTTGCCGATACTCGGATGGGTTCGACGACGAGTCAGCCAGGACATAATCATTTCGCCCGAGTATGCACGCGCAAGTTCTTGACGAATGTGCACGTCGTTGCAGCGTCCAGAACTCTGTGCCAACGATTGCAAGAAATGAAATGGAAGTGCTGCAGAACCTGAGGCTTTTCTCACGCCATCATCGCTGCCGGCGCCAAGAGAGGTCCTCTCATGTGCGAGCAATTGAGTCGCTGCGCGCCATCCATCGTTGATTTCTCCCACGACCCAGTCGCGAGGAATTCGTGCATCGGTAAAGAAAACTTCATTAAATTCAGCATCGCCCGTCATCTGCCGCAACGGTCGAACGTCTACTCCAGGTTGATGCATCGGCATCACCATCATTGTGATGCCTGACTTACCAGCCTCTTCTCCGGTTCGTGCCAAGAGAATGCCAAGGTCTGAGTGATGTGCACCGGAAGTCCACACTTTTTGACCATTCACAATCCAGTCATCACCGTCCAGAACGGCACGCGTCGTGAGAGACGGCAGGTCGCTACCTGCGCCAGGCTCGGAATACAACTGGCACCAGATTTCCTCACCGCTCAATGCCGCTGGTATGAACCGCTTCTTTAATTCCTCGGATCCGTACTGAAGCAAAGTAGGGACGGCCATATGGAGTCCAATGCCAAAGGTGCTTTCTTCGGGCGGAACTCGTCCTTGAGCCAATTTCTGCAATTGTCGCGAGCCGTCAGTGGGTGTCAGTCGTCCGCCGTATTCCGTTGGTATGCCGAATCCAGCGAGCCCTGCATCCGACAAAGCATGACGCCACGCGCGAGCACGAGCGACGTGGTTACCACCAGCCTTTTCAAGAATCTTGGGCAATTGGTCAAAGAACTGATTGACCTCGTCAACAAAAGAATTCTCCACTGCCGAAGAGTAGAGCAATTTTAGAATCTGATTTCCAGCGAAGGTCGGGGTTCGAGTCCCTCAACTCCCACGGTGGTTCCTACTTCTTAGGTGGACCAACCCGCATCAGTGATGGCGTTGCCTTTGACCAATCAGCGATCCAGAGATTGATGGTGGCTTTGCCTGATTGCATCAGGCGCGACATCAAGCTGCTGGAGAACGGGATAACTCCATCATTTGGTCCGCTCCCCGCAAGTTCGGGCAAGGTTCCTACAAATTGGCCATTGATCTCTAGGAGGCCTTCGCATTTGTCGCATATGGGTTTGTCAAACGTCACCGTTCCTGATGCTCGCGTCGGCACTGGTGCGAGATGCCCAGTGGAAACAGATTGAAATTTTGCAGCGCCGTTGAGGTGCCATGTCACTCCGTTCTTCCGTTTGGGGTTTGTTGGAACTGGGGTTCCAAGAAGAGTGCCACTGCGGCCAGCTCGGTAGATCGCATCGATATCGCCATCGGCATCTATCCAGTTGTCGTAGTACTTCACGCGTTCGATCAGTGAAGAGAACTTGGTTTTTAGTTCGTATGTTCCCAAGGGCCAACGGATGGTACGGGATTTTCGATGCGTGCACTTTGATTGCAGGTCGATGCCTTGGGTCTTCCAGCCAGAAGGCGCACCATTGACTGCAATGATTGTCGGCAAAATGTCGATGGAATCCGCAGTGCAATCATTCGATGATGCCGTGGATTGCCACGGGTACTTGATGAAGAGCGGTACTCGATAAATGTCTTCAAGAGTTCCTGGGCTTTTCACATCAATATGGTCACGGTATGACTTGCCTGGCTCAAATGTGATGCCGTGGTCTGCCGTCACTATCAACATTGTCTTATCCCAGTTAGGTGACGCTTTTAGTTTGGTAACAAGTTCCCCAATGAGAACATCGGTTGCTACGTATTGACGCAGCATTGATTGGTAATTGTCCCGGCGTCGATCCACCAAGCGTTCACTGCGATGGTCGGGGTATTTCTCGATGTCAGGAGCGATTCGAAGGTCGGGCGCTAACCCCCATGGACGATGGGGAAGCAGAACATGGGCGAAGTGCAATGTTGGTGTCGTTGAAGTCGCTGCTCTCTGCGTCACTTCCTCTAAACGCAAGACCTGTTTGTACAACATGCGTGCTGTTTCAGGTGGCGCATTCTGGCAAATCTTGTTGGGGCACAAACTGGTGATGGCCTGATAGACATCCATATTCTTTTTGCCAAACATGTACGTGAAGAGATTGTTGGGATGATCTTTTGCGGTTGGGTAACCGTCAAACGTGGGCCAATTGCCATCAAGAATTGCAGGTATAGCTTCAGTGGTGCGTTGTGCAGTGCCGACCATGTTGCGGTACCAGGTGCTGTTGTCGGCAAGCGACGCAAATCCTGGGTATCGGTCTCTATTGATTGTTCCATCTGTCTTCAGCAGTGGAAAGAGCGGAGCTTCATCAAGGACAATCATGACGACATTGATGTCTGGCTCTGTGACTGCTGATGCACTATTGGGATGACGCCACGTCACGACAGTGACTACTGCCAGAAGAAGCACAGCAGAACAAAGTTGACTCATACGGAGCCGAAATCGAAATAGATGTGAAATTCCCACGGCTTCCCATCGGTAGCGCCTTGGGGGGGTATCGGAAACTTTAGGTCATTTTCCAGTGTTGGAGTTCATGCAAACCGGTGAGATTTGTTCTCACCATCAAGGGGAAATTGCATTCACTGGCGGGCCGACCCGTGTCAGAGTCGGTTGTGTCTTGCTCCAATCAGATATCCACATTTCCACTTTGGTGGGACCAGCCTGCATGACTCGAGACATCAGTGAACTTGAGAAGTATTGACCTACATGTGCAACTTTCATATCACTGATCTCTGAGACAACACCGACAAAGACATCGTTGATAGCGATGACCGCCTCGCATCTATTGCAGACGGCTCTTTTGACAAAGAGGAGCCCTGAGGCACGTGCCGGTACAGGAGAAAATGGACTCGAGCCAATGTTCTGATAGTTCCTTGCGAGGTTGAGACGCCAAGAAATGTTTTTGTTGAGAGGTGCTGAGGCCGGGGTTTGCGTGCCGAGGAGAACACCACTACGAGCAGTGCGATAAATGCCATCAACATCGCCATTCGCATCAATCCACTGGTCGTAGTACTTCACACGCTTCACGACTGATACAAAGGTGGTGGAGAGCTCAAAACTTCCAAGCGGCCATCGAATAGTGCGAGTTGCACGGGATGGACAAGACGACGACAAGTCTTTGCCGTCCAATCTCCATTTTGGCTGCGTAGCCGTAACAGACATGACGGTGGGAAGTAGATCGACAGACGATGCGGTGCAATCGCTCACTGCCGACACCGATTGGTTCGGGTATTTGATGAATAGCGGGATGCGGTAAATGTCTTCGAGCGTTCCAGGACTCTTGACATCTATGGTGTCGCGGTATGACTTGCCTGGTTCAAAGGTGATGCCATGGTCCGCGGTCACCACAATCATTGTGTTGTCCCAGTTGGGTGATGCTTTCATCTTTGTCACGAGATCTCCGATGAGTGCATCGGTTGCAACGTATTGACGCAACATTGATTGATAGTTATCTCGACGACGGTCAACGAGAAATTCGCTACGTGGATCCGGATATTCCAGCACGTCCGACATGTAGCGAAGATCGGGCGTGAGTCCCCATGGTCGATGGGGCAGAAGGACGTGAGCGAAATGTAAAGAAGGAACTGAAGACGATGCTGCACGCGATGAGGCATCCTGTAGAGCTCGAACTTGCGAGAGAAGTTTTCTCTCATCGCGCGGCGGGGCATTGTTGCATGCACTCTTCGGACACAGATGAGTCACTGCTTGGTAGATATCGAGAGATTTCTGACCGCGTAGAAGTGTGAAGAGGTTGTTCGGATGATCCTTCAAATAGGGATAGTTCTTGAACGTGGGCCACTTACCGTCAAGAATTGCGGGAACTGCTTCGGTGGTTCGTTGTGCTGTTCCCACCATGTTGCGATACCACGTGCTGTTATCGGCCAATGAGGCAAAGCCGGGATAGCGATCGCGATTAATGGTTCCGTCAGTTTTCAATAACGGAAAAAGTGGAGCTTCATCGAGAACGATGAACAGCACATTTGTCGCCGTTGATGTTGAAACAGGTTCTGCGGCTGCCGTATGGCCGGAAGTGTAAACAGAGATGCCCGAGATCAAAATTCCAGCGACCGACAATCGAAGGGCGATGCGGTACAAGTACTGAATTGTGCTCCGCACCATAAGGGAGAAAGTCTAAGTAGTCATCCAGTTTCTAGTTCGCCTGAAACATGAACAAATAAAAATGGCCCGCCCCAGAAGGGACGGGCCATTTACAGAAGCGAGAGAATTAGAGCTGAAGGCTCTTGATCTCAAGGAATTCTTCAAAGCCGTATACGCCCAATTCGCGGCCAACACCTGACTGCTTGTATCCACCGAATGGTGCATTCGGGTTGAACGCACCGCCGTTGACCGTCACCTGACCGGTGCGGATGCGGCGTGCAATTGCGATGCCGGTTTCCTTGTCGGCTGCGAATACTGCACCTGCAAGACCGTATGGAGAGTCATTTGCGATGTCCACTGCGTTGTCGATGCCGTCATACGGAATGATGGAAAGAACAGGTCCAAAGATTTCTTCCTGTGCAATTGCCATGTTGTTCGTGACTTCAGAGAAAACCGTTGGCTTCACGTAGTAGCCAGTCTCCAAACCTTCAGGAGCACCAAGACCGCCAGCGATCAACTTTGCGCCTTCTTCAATACCCTTGTTGATGTAACCAATCACGCGATCCCGCTGTGCAGCGGATGCGAGTGGTCCCACGTTGGTGCCTTCTGCGAATGGATCGCCCACCTTGATGCCGCCTGCAACTGCTGCTGCAAGCGCTTCTGCTTCTGCAAGACGTGAACGGGGCACGAGCATGCGGCTGAGAAGTGAGCATGTCTGGCCGCTATTCAAGAATGCTTGACCGGTTCCGCCCATGACAGCCTTTGCAAAAGTCTCAGCATCAAGATCTTCACAGATGATGTTTGCGCTCTTGCCGCCAAGCTCGAGTGCAACCTTCTTGACTGTCTCAGCGCTTGTCTGCATCACCATCTTGCCAGCACGTGTGGAACCGGTGAAAGAGACCATGTCGATGTCGGGGCTTGCCGAGATTGCTTCGCCAACAACTGGGCCGGTGCCAGTGACGAGGTTGAACACGCCTGCAGGCAAACCGGCCTCGTGGATGATTTCAGCGAGCATGAATGCATCGATTGGTGCAACTTCGCTTGGCTTCAATACAACGGTGCAACCAGCAGCCATTGCGAATGCAACCTTTGCTGCGATCTGGTGGAGTGGGTAGTTCCACGGTGTGATGCAACCAACAACGCCGATCGGCTCGCGCACAACAAGTGAGGTGCCGATTTCCTTCTCGAAGACGAATGACTCGGCAAGAACTGCAGCCTGTGCAAATGAGTTCATGGGGATACCCACCTGAATCATGTTGGACAGTGGCTTTGACATGCCTGTCTCGCGAGAGATTGCCGATGCGATCTCATCCATGCGTGCGCCGAGAGCTGCTGCAATCGCGTTCATGTACTTGGCGCGGTCGGCCTTCGGAAGTGTGCTCCAGGAAGCGAAAGCAGCCTTTGCTGCAGCTGCTGCCTTGTTGACATCGCCAGCTGTTCCCTCAGGAATGGTGGCCATGACTTGTTCGGTGATGGAGTCAAACACCGAGATGGTCTTGGTGCCTTCAGAGGCGACCCACTGGCCATTGATATAGATCTTGTCGTACGTGGTCATGAAAACCCTCCGTGATCGGGCACCCCGAGGTGGGTGCCTCATAGACGCTAGGCGAATGGATGTCCCGATGCCTCGTTCAAGTGTTCAGCACTTCCATATTCCTATGGAAGGATGTGGATTGTGGCGCCCAACAGCGCGACAAAGGGGGAGCATGAAGAACGTAAGGCTCTTGGGTCTGATTGCTCTGATGGGGACATTCGGTCTGGCATCGTGTGGTGCAGACCCGTCCTATTCGGGGTCAACAGCTGACACCATCTCAAACAAGATCACAGGCAATGTCCATGAGTGGGGTGTTGATGTCAGCGCGGGGAAGGCTGAAGCCGGAGAAGTCACTTTTGCGATTGCCAACTTCGGATCCATTCCACACGAGTTCATTGTGGTGAAAACAGACTTTAAGCCCGGTGAGATTCCAGTTGGTGCCAACAACCGTTTCGATGAAGAAGGTGAAGGCGTCCAGGCGATTGACGAAATCAAAGAATTCGAGGTCGATAGCTCACATGTGCTGAAGGTCAATCTTGAGCCGGGTGCATATCAATTGCTGTGCAACATCGAAGGTCACTACAAGAACGGAATGTTTGCTGCGTTGGAAGTTCTCCCCGGTGACGGTGCGCCTTCCGACACCACGGAGTCTGCTGACGGCGGTCAATCTCAGGATGGCGACATGGTGTCAAACGACATCAGCGGCAGTGTGCAGGAATGGTCAGTTGGTATCAATGCTCATGAGGCATACGCAGGTGATGTGAACTTCACGATGATGAACGCTGGCACTATTGCTCATGAATTCATTGTTGTAAAGACCGACTTTAAGCCCGGTGAGATTCCGCTTGGTGCCAATAACCGTTTTGATGAAGAAGGTGAAGGCGTCTTGGCAGTGGGGGAGATTCCCGAGTGGGAGCCCGGCACCACGGGGAAAGTCACTTTGAAGCTAGAGCCAGGGGCATATCAAGTGCTGTGCAATATCGCAGGGCACTACAAGAACGGCATGTACACCGCTCTGACGGTTTCTGAGAAGCCTGCGGAAACTATTCCGCCGAAATAATTACTAGTCCTGAAGTGGGCAGTGCAGTTTCCGAAATAGAGACTGTGCTGCCCACTTTTTGTATGAGCACGCGACTGCCATCTGCAATCTCGACGACGCCTTTGGCGCGCACCACTGTTGATGGAAAGTTATTGACGAATGTTCGTAATTGGCTCACATCTTTCGCCGATACATGATCAAGCGTTGAGGTGCTGAATGTTGAATGACTTCCTGTTTGATTGCTCGTGGTGTTTGGAGTCTCCGCAACAAGAAGTTGAGACAGGGTTGTACCTGTTGCTTGGATAATCGGAGAATCTGGGGCAATCGAAGCAATGAGATTGCGTACCTCTGTGATGTCCGATGTAGTCACTGCATCGGTCTTTGAAAGAACAATGAGTTGAGCCGCTGCTATCTGTCGAGTGAACGTTCGCTCAACAAGTTCGTTCTGTGATGTTTCGACGGCGTGGACCGCATCAACAAGAACGATGTTGCCGTGGAGATGAAAGCCATCGATGTGCGCATAGGCCGCGACTGCAGATGGGTCAGCAACTCCACTCGCTTCGATCACAACTAGTTCAGGGAGTGCTTCACGCTCTTGAAGTGAGAACAGAACGTCAGCTAGTGATTCTCCGACAGAACAGCAGATGCATCCGTTTGTCAGCTCAATGGTGTCTTCATGCCGTGCAGAGATGAGTGCTGCATCGATATTGATGGACCCAAAGTCGTTCACAACAACAGCAATGCGTTGTGTTGCATCACTCAGGATGTTGTTGATCAGCGTTGTTTTCCCTGCGCCCAAATATCCACCGACAACGAGGACGGGGATTCCAGGCGTTCTACTCACTTCTTTGCGGTGCTCTCACTTGGGATGCCGCCAACGATGGTTCCCCAGAGTGCAATGTCGCGGATAGCAGTTGGTTCTACTTCGTAGGGGTCTGCTTCGAGGACTGTCATGTCTGCAAACTTTCCCACTTCTAGAGAACCGACCAGGTGATCCATGTGAAGCTGATAGGCCGCATCAATAGTGACTGCGTGGAATGCGCGATCAATCTCGATGCGTTCATTCGGGCCAAGAACTGATCCGTGTGGCGTCATGCGGTTCACAGCCGCCCACATGGTGTGCAGGTGCCCTGGTGGGGTAACAGGTGCGTCCGTATGGAATGAATATTGCAGGCCAATACGGTCAGCAGTAGCGCACGGGTTCATCGCTTCTGCACGGTCAGGTCCGACAGTGAAGTCACGATGTTGTTCGCCCCAGAACCACACATGGTTGACGAAGAAGTTGGCACTCATTCCGAGATTCTTGGCTTTTCGCATTTGTGCGTGAGTGATTAATTGTGCGTGAGTGATGGTGTG
>CALBSD010000025.1 GCA_937927625.1 uncultured Actinomycetes bacterium
GCGCACAAACAAAAGGACCCCGAGCCGAAGCCCGGGGTCCTTTTACGTTTTAGCGACGCAAGCGCCGCGCTGATGAAGCTATGGACGACTAAACGCAAAGACTTGTTATCTCTGGAATGTTGTCGCGCATTGCGGATCGGAAGCATTTGGAACATCAATGATGTTGATCAACTGAAGTTTGTAGCCAATCGAGAATTTCAGCGGATTGGTGAAATAGTGGGCCGAATACATTTCGCCGTCTCGAATGAGATTGTCCATGGAATTGTACGAATAGAGCATTGTCCCACTTGAGTTATACATTCGCTCGTTCAGGTTGTTGTGGGTGCTTAGGGCATTGTACGGAGAGTACTGATACGTGATGTAGTAGATCATCCAATCGGTACCAGATAACTGATAATCAATCATGTTCGTAGCCGCGTAGCCGTTTACCGTACAAGCTCGGGAGGACGTCAGGGCGCTAGCACCTGTAGCCGTTCCCGTTATTGCCAAGAATGCAATAGTTATCACTGCAATTACCTTTTTCTTCAACTCATTCTCCTATTTTGTTTCTTTTTGAAGATTGATGATGGTGGGGTCGCTGATTCCTGGCCTCAGTACGAACAAGCGAACCATCGCGAAACCAAAATCAGATCCATCGACGAGTTCAAGGACATCTCCATTGGCATCAGGACGCAGGGTGAAACGAGATCCATCACTCAACTCAAGAATTCCGGTGGAGCCAATCGGCAGCCAGCCAAAGAATGTTGTGTGAGGAATTCGATCATTCAATGCATAGCCAGCGCGAGACACAAATGGTTCACCCGTATTCCTCTGACGAGGACCGCACCCAAGGGTGCCACCAGAAGCACCATCAACAGTGCCTTTTTGGATTATCACATCAACCACGGACTTCTTTGAACCAACTGTCCAATACTCAATGACCGTTCCCAGACTGTCCTGCCCCGTGCGAACCAATCGAGCGTTTTCACCTGAAACATCACAACCTGATTCATTGACTGATTGGATCCATGAATCAGGCAAAAGATTGCGTGCAACCAGTGTTGTTGTCGTTCCGAAGAAACTAACCAACAGCACAGCAATACAACTGATGAACATTTTCTTCAATCGTGAGGCATTAGCCCACAAGCGACTAAACCAAGTGACTTTGGAATTTTCAATTGCGGTGATGATCTCTGTTTGCTTCGTAATCGCCAACAAATAAAAGGATGAGAAATCTTCGGCCAGATCGGCAGCTTGAATTAATCGATTGAGTTCATCGTCATTCATCTCACTCACCTGCCTCTCCTTCCACTTCATTCCAAGACGGATCGTCCTCGCTCAGCAAGGCCTGCAATTTGCTGCGTCCCCGGTGAAGATGCGTCCGCACTGTCTCGGGAGGAATTTGTAGGAGAGTTGAGATTTGAGAAGAAGTCAATTCCTCCCACACACTTAAACGAATCACTTCTGCTTCAATCGGCCTCAATTGCTTCAGTGCTTCATGCACGCGCGAGGTACGAGAGTCTGGTGGACGGGTCTCATCTTGAAGGTCAGATTCCAAAAGTGAAGACACTTTCTCGACAAGTCTTTTCCGTCTACGCGACGCTCGACGCGTGTTATTTATGACATTTTGCATCACACCAAACAACCAAAGGCGCGCCTCAATGCCCTCTGGGACATCATCGATTCGACGCCACGCCACCAGCATTGCCTCTGACAAGGTTTCTACGGCGTCATGAGTACTGACCGAACGCCTAAGCGCGTAGGAGAGCAGATCTTTGACGTTCGCCGCATACAGTGCTTCGAATTTTTCGTGTCGGTTTCGATCGCCCAAAAATCCCCCCTCGGAACTTATATGTCCACGAGTGCCAGAACCGTTTCATAACGGCGCATATTGGATCCTGTTGCCCGAAATGAGTTGAGCTGGCTATTGACCTGCCAGAACGGCCTTTGCCCGGTTCAACGCTTCAAAACGAGCGTTATTTGCTGCTTCAACAATCGAAATGTTTTCCTGCATCCATTTCCGAGTTTCAGATAGTCGGATCTCATCAATTTCCGCTCTGAACCCGGTCTCAATCTGGCATTCTCGATCTTTCAATGCGACGTCGATTTGTGCGTTTAAAGTCGACTTTTCTGCCATTTCACTTTGCAGAATCTCGGGAGTCTCATACAGAGTGGTGCCAAGGCATGTCTTCCAGGAAGATCCATTCTGAATTTCAAATTCACGAACCTTTGTATCGATTTCGATTTGCCCTTGATTCAGCAGAATTGAGAGTTCGCTGAATTGTTGGCCTGATCCATGAAGATCCTTCAACATCAGAGATGCACAACGATCAGAGACCTCTCCGAACTTGGGATCGGTGGTGGCAGCAGTATCAAGCGAAGCGCCTGATACTCGAGCACCTCTCCGCGGCATATCCATGAATCCGTATTTTCTGATCATTTCAACTGACCGAACATCGCGTGCAGCAACTGCATCAATCAATGCGCCATAGTTATCTGGCAGCGGTCCATAATCGACGTTCAATCCATTGTCTGCGTAACAACGCTCCATCAGTGCATCCTGTGCAGATTGCATCTGATCTGCGAATTCTGAGGAGCCAGTCAATAAGTCTTGAAGACGAAAGCGAGGATCATCAGCACTGACACCTGAAGCAGTAATTTCAGGTCGCAGAAGAGCTTTGGCTCTGGGTGCGTTTGATCCCATCTGAACCATTCCAACAATTGCCAATGTAAGCGACATTGAAAACAAAACTTTAAATCGATGAATTTTTAACATGACTGATATGACTCCACTAGGTAATAAGAAGAAACGAGGTCCCAACTGCCATCGGCACGCTGATAGCCGCCCAGTGGAACCCAATAGTTGTTGTTGTATGGAAGTGTCCCCGTGAATGAATAGCTTGAATATGTCGAGACACATACGGTTCGTACGGACGCCGACATTCGATTACGACCGCGTCGAACATTGTCACTAACAGGAAGAGTCGTTGAATACCTATCAGGTAAGAGGGTTAGATCGCGACGAGAATTGTCACCCAAGCTTCGGTCATCCCACCAGAGAGTGTTTGTCGCCTGCACATTCGCGTTCGGAAGGGTGTCATTTGACAGACACAACCGACCCGATGTGCAACCTGATGTAACCGGGGTAGAACCTTGAGACGACGCCAACGCAATTCCCTCGCCTCCCACGATCATCGCCACAACAAATACTCCAATTAGTGAGCCAATTTTCTTGTGATTTTTCAACATGACTCTTATATGTCCGACAGTCACCCGCCCGTTTCAAGTCAAGGATCGAGCCCGTACAAACAAAAGGACCCCGAGCCAAAGCCCGGGGTCCTTTTACGTTTTAGCGACGCGTGCGCCGCGCTGAATCAGCTACAGCCGCTGGTGCTGCCGCATGATGGGCATGCGTGGCATGAGCCTGCACGCTGCATCTGCACACCACAGAGCATGCACATTGGTGCATCGCTATGTGCTGCGGGGCGAGCCATGCCCTGCGGTGCGGAGTGATCCGAGATTGGAGCTGTTGGCGCGATGCCAAGCTCGATCTGTGTCACCAACTCGGACACTGACTGGACTGACTTTGGATCAGTTGCAATCTCTGTGCCGTTGTTGTTCTCCACGATTGCTTCTTCAACACCTGGAAGTGTTGGCTGAATGCGCTCGTCACGGCTGAAGATGCCGAGTTCTGCACGCTCGTCGTATGTCATGTATTCCAAAGCAAGGCGACGGAACAAGTAGTCCATGATGGACGAAGCCATACGGATGTCTGGATCGTCTGTCATGCCTGC
>CALBSD010000026.1 GCA_937927625.1 uncultured Actinomycetes bacterium
GGCGTTGCGATGTCAACGCCAGATCTTCTTGCAACAGAATCCGCTGCCGATGCCGCAGTCACGTTGCTTCGCTCAGCGGACACGGCGATGTATCGCGCCAAGCAACGAGGCCGTGGACGCTCCGAGCTTTATAGCGAAGAAATGCGTTCGGCTGCGCGTGAACGTCTACAACTTGCATCAGAACTCGAACAAGCGTTGGCAGCAGATCAATTCACAGTTCTCTATCAACCAATTGAATCGGCGCACACCGGCCGCATCGTTGCTGCCGAAGCGTTGTTGCGCTGGAATCACCCCACTCGCGGACTTCTTGCCCCTGGCGCGTTCCTCGACCTTGCCGATGAATCTGGCCTCATCGCACCTATCGGTGACTGGGTGCTAGAGCAGGGTGCACGCACCGTTGCACAATGGATAAACGATGGCATCGTCGATCGCAGCACTTCCATTCATGTGAATGCATCGCGTCGACAGCTCTCCGATATCACGTTCGTTGATCGTGCCCTCACGATCTTGCGCAATAACGGTCTCGAAGGCCCACAACTGGTCTTTGAGACTTCGGAATCCAATTTGGTGGAGAACAATCCCTCTGTTCTACGTACGGTCACAGCGCTGAAGCGTCAAGGAGTCCGTATTGCAGTGGATGATTTCGGCTCGGGCTATTCATCGCTTGCATCACTTCGCACGTTCCCCGCAGATCTTTTGAAGCTGGACGGCACGTTGGTGCGTGATGTCGGTCGCACCGATGGTGGCGATGACCCGATGGTGCGATCACTCATTCAGCTCGCACATTCCCTGAACTTGCTGGTCTGCGCTGAGTGGGTGACCACCGAGGATCATGTGCAACGACTCAAGGTATTGGGTTGCGACCTCTTGCAAGGTAATCGCATCGGCGAACCAGTAACCGCCGAGATATTCATCGAGAAACTCCGCCGCAAATCTGCAGCGCAACAGCACGGCAATGTGTAACTAGTCGCTGCCCACTGCAGCATCAGTTATTGAGCGGAAGGCGCTGTGGCAAGGCCCGCAAAATACGCAAGGATCGGTTGACCTTTCGCATTATCAATACTGAATGAGAACGTTCCGTGCGACATATCGCTATTCACTGGAAGTGCATAAGACTGTGACCCACCAGTACCTAAGGGACGCAACTTGCGACCGAGATCAATCAAGTCAAGTCCGTCGTCCACCGAGACTGCATGGGTAAATGACACCAGCACCTTGTTTGTATTGAGCGGGTTGCCTGCCAGATACTTCGCAACATCTTTGGCAAGCATCGACATAAACGCACGCTGGCGGTTACCACGACCCACGTCCCCGGTGCCCTCCAGTTGCCATTCGCCATCAATCCGTTCTTCGAAGTGACGCGAGCGCACATATCGCAAAGCGTCTGCACCTGATTGCAGTTTGCAGGACTTTCTATCAATCAAGAAACCAGTCGCTTTGTCGCGAGAAGCGTGAGCAACACAGACGTGTACGCCACCAATCGAATCAACAATTTCTTTGAATCCAGCGAAGTTAACTTCAACATAATGGTGAATCGGGATATTGAGTGCGCGCTGCACGGTACGCACCAAAACATCAGCACCGCGTTGATAGGCAGAGTTGATCTTGTTGTATCGACCGGTGTCGCCAATACGCGCCCAGAGATCACGCGGAATTGACATCGTGGAAACTGAAGAATCCTTCGTGTTGACATGCACCACAATCATCGTGTCGGAACGTCGACCTGGGTTGGCTTCCACACTTCCAACAACTGCGTAATCCTCATCGCTCTTATCAGCTGACTCACGAGAGTCAGAACCAACAATTAGATAATTTTCAAACCCATCGGATGCTGGCGAGAGTACGGGCGTGACAATCGAGACGTGCTCAACCTTGTCCATCTGCGCATTTGTGGCGCGGACGATGCCTAATGCACCAGCGAGACTCGTGACCAACGCGATGGAGACGACGAGCATCCAACGTGGCGCGCCCGTGACTCGAGAAATTCCATGGTCTGCCGGCACGTTCCTACGGTACTCAGTCCGATGCGGGGCGAAGATGCACTACATCGGCAGTGTCAATGCGATGTGTCACGGCGCAATCATCCAACACAACAAGACGTCCATCAAGTTCGACACTCATTGCACGACCAATGATGTCTTCACCACTGGGCATCTCAACACGCACTCGTGAACCAACAGTTGCGAGGTTCGCAACATATTCCGCGTTCATCGCTTCATCGCTCAAGGCGAGAAGTCGATCAATCTCCGGGAGCATCGCCTGCAAGAACTCATCCGGGGTCACTTCCCGTGTCCACCCACTGGACGCCAACGAAGAAGCATCGGGTGGTGCCCATCCGAGGTTGCAGCCGATGCCGACCACGACAAACGGAATCTTGCCGTCGGCGCCCACTGGCGCTGCTTGCGCCAAGATGCCCGCAAGTTTTTGCGTGCCCACCAAAATGTCATTCGGCCACTTCAGAACTGCCTCTACCCCACAGTCCCGCGCCACCTGAGTGGCCGCCAGAGCCACCACTTGGGTTAAAACGTGCAATCGGGCCGGAACCTCACGAAACAGCAGGGAGACCAGCAGATTGACCCCGCGAGGGGCCTCCCAGGTGCGATCTAAGCGTCCGCGGCCCGCCGATTGGTATTCCGCCCTCAAAACTGTCCTATCGGGGGCTCCTGCAGCCCCCTGAGCCATGAGGTCGGCATTGGTGCTGCCAGTCTCTGCAATAGCTGTGACATGCCAATGTCCGGATTGGTTCGCCTTGAGGTGGTCCATCAGGGCAAACTAGTTCCCTGTGTTGAAGAAAATCCTGATTGCCAACCGCGGCGAAATTGCCGTCCGTGTTATCCGTGCCGCTCGAGAGATGGGCATCGCCACTGTTGCGGTGTATTCCGAGCTTGACCGCAACGCGCTTCACGTGCGACTTGCCGACGAGGCATATGCCCTAGGGGGGCAAACTGCAGCCGAGAGCTACCTCAATACCGAAGCCATCTTGAAGGCCATTAAGGACAGCGGCGCTGACGCAGTGCACCCTGGTTATGGATTCTTCAGCGAGAACCCCGACTTCGCACGTGCCATCACCGCTATGGGTGTTGAGTTCATCGGACCACCACCAGAAGCAATCGACGAAATGGGCGACAAGGTCTCCAGTCGTAAAGCAGCGTTGCGCGGCGGAGCCCCCATCGTTCCTGGCACCACAGAGTTCTGTACTTCAGCACAAGAGATCAAGGACTTCGGCAAAGAGTTCGGCTGGCCTGTTGCAATTAAGGCTGCCTTCGGTGGCGGTGGTCGCGGCATGAAGGTGGTGCAGTCCGAAGCAGAAGTTCAAGAGGCAATGGACTCAGCTCAGCGCGAAGCAAAGAACTTCTTTGGTCGTGACGAGGTTTATGTTGAGCGTTACCTCACATGGCCACGTCACATTGAAGTGCAGTTGGTCGGCGACAAGCACGGCAACGTCGTGTGGGTGTCCACACGTGACTGCTCTGCACAGCGTCGTCACCAAAAGCTCATCGAGGAGGCACCAGCACCAGGCTTGCCTGAAGGCGTTGAAGAAGCAATGGGCGCTGCAGCTGTCAAGGCTGCAAAAGCCGTTGGTTACTACAACGCTGGCACTGTTGAATTCATCTATCAGGACGGCGACTTCTTCTTCCTCGAGATGAACACACGTCTTCAGGTGGAACACCCCGTCTCTGAAGTCATCACAGGAATCGACCTCGTTGAATGGCAGATTCGTGTTGCCTCCGGTGAAACATTGCCGATGACACAAGAAGAAGTTCGCGCCGCACAACGTGGTGCAGCTATCGAAATTCGTATCAACGCAGAAAACCCAGCGGGTGGAAAGTTCCTTCCCTCTCCCGGCCCCATCACCAAGCTTGTTGCTCCTGATGGTTTCGGCGTTCGCTTCGACGGCGGTTACGAAACTGGCGATGAAATCAGCCAGTACTACGACAATTTGGTTGGCAAGGTCATCGTGTGGGGTAAGGATCGCCCCACAGCGATTGCTCGAACCATTCGTGCATTGAAGGAAATGGTTGTTGAAGGCATCGCCACAACAATTCCTGCCGACATCGCAATCCTCGAACATCCTGATTTCGCTGCAGTCACGCACTCAACAAAGTGGGTGGAAGAAGTTCTCGATCTCTCGGGCATCGATGCATCCCCTGTGGTTCCTGCAAGCGATGACGATGCACCCCTCGTGCAGCGTCAGACCACAGTGGAAGTCAACGGACGTCGCTTCGATGTGAAGTTGTGGGTTCCTGAGTCTGCAGGCGTTGCCGCAGCTGGCCCTGCGAAGAAGAAGGCTGCACGTTCAGCATCTGCAGCAGGCGGAGGCGCCGGTGGAGGCAGTGGCAAGATTGCAGTGCCAATGCAAGGCACCATCGTCAAGGTTCTTGTCGAAGTGGGTCAAGCCGTTGAAGCTGGACAAAGCGTTGTTGTCCTCGAAGCCATGAAGATGGAAAACCAGATCGAAGCCGACAAGAGTGGCACCGTGAAATCTGTCAACGTCAAGCCAGGAGACACCGTTGGTGCTGGCGACGTTGTCGTCGTTATCGAGTAACTATTCGATATTTCGTTCGGCGTATAAAATTCCCAACTGAACTAAAAACTCCACTGCGAGGTAGCACAGGTAAGAAAATGCCGCATAAACAACAGCTATCACAATTTCTATTTGTGGCAGTGGCGATTCCGAGTGTGAGGAAAGCGCAGCAATCCCGCCTGCAATAGAGGCCAGAATATTCAACGCCGATATCAGAACATTGGCTCCATGCAAAGTCGTGCCATAACGAATGACTCGCCTTGCACGCGATTCCTCGCGGATTGTAGAGCCATTCCATGGAAGGGTTGAAGGCTCTGAATGGCTTTGGGAGGGAACTGAAAATTCTGCCACCTGACCTTCTTTACCAAAGCGCAGGAAAAATCCAGACAATGTGTCTCTGTCCGCAGCACCATCTCGATGTATCGCATCGCAATAGACGACCCGATGGGAGAACTCAACTGTCTTTTTCTCCATATCAATCTTCACTGAGTATTTAGACCCTGGCGAAAATCTCCAATCATCGTCTCCTCCAGAGATGAATGCAACGGAATTATTCTCTTTGTCAAAACACAGTTGACCGTCTACTCCTGAATACGTCGCAGAAACAATAAACATCTAATTCCCTCCCGATTGATTGCGGACATCTTTTCAGCCAGAAATACCGAGGGTCTTAGTTTCAAGTTGAAACTATTCGGCAGCTTCAGCAAGTGCTTCGGCGAGAGCCGGATGCACCATGAGGCTTTCCTCAATGTCGGTCACCTTCAGGTTGGCCGTTACTGCAAGCGCGATCACGCTGATGAGCTCTGCCGCATGACGTCCGACAATGGAACCCCCGAGAACTTCACCGGTTGCAGGGTCGCTAATGATCTTGACGAAACCGCGTGAGTCGTTGTTAATGAGAGCCTTCGCTGTTGAAGAGAACGGCACCTTCGTGACACGAATCTTGCGACCTGACGCGAATGCTTCCGCTTCCGCAAGACCAACGTCTGCAATCTCAGGCTCTGTGAAGATGGCTGATGCAGCCTTGTCGTAATCAAGATGACGATGAGGCCCGCGCGGTCCTCCAACAATTTGTTCTGCAACTTTGCGACCCTGCATTGAGGCAACCGAGGATAAGGGCAACTTGCCACTGACGTCACCGGCCGCATAGATGTTCTCAATGTTGCTTTGACAGTGGCGGTTGATATTGATGTATCCACCATCCATCTCTACACCAATTTCTTCCAGACCAAGTCCTTCCGTGTTGGGAATGGAACCAATTGCAAATACTGCATGAGTGGATTCCGAAATTCGGCCGTCATCGCAGATCACTCGGACGCCATCCTCGGTGCGCTCGAGACCAATTGCACGCGCACCTTTGAAAAGACGAACTCCGCGTGCAAGAAACGTGTCTTCGAGAACAGCGGCAACTTCAGGATCTTTACCTGGAAGTACTTGTTGACGACTGACAACCAGTGTCACCTTCGAACCAAACGAGGCAAACATGTGTGCGAACTCCACACCAGTCACACCAGAGCCAATGACAGTGATGCTCTCAGGAAAAACACGTGGCGGATAACAATCGCGAGTGGTGAGAACTCGATCACCATCCGGAGTGACGAAGTTAGGAACGCGCGGACGAGTCCCCGTTGAAATCAGAATGTCATCGGCTTCGAAAATATGGGTTGTGCCATCAGCGCCATCAACATGCACCGTGTTCTTATTCAACAGTCGTGCCGTTCCATTGATGATGACAACACCTTGGCTCTTCAATAAGCGACTCACATCGCTAGAGAGTTGATTTTTGATGTCTTCAACACGAACGGTGAGGGCTGCTACATCGATTTCTGCATCGCGATTCTCAAGACCCATACCGCTGAGACTCTCGGTGAAACTCATTGCTCCACCGGTCGCAATCATCGTCTTTGAAGGAACGCAGTCAAGAAGATGCGCTGCGCCACCGATGATCTCTCGCTCGACGAGAACTACTTCAACACCTTTGCGGGCCGCAGAACTAGCTGCTGCATGTCCAGCGGGTCCGCCGCCGATAATGACCAGTTTCTTCTTTGCATTCACGTTGTTGAGGTTACTGCCACCGTCGTCGTCGTTGAGGGAGAGATTGTCGATGTCGTCGAACTACTTGAGGTTGTCGTCGTAGAAGAGGTGCTTGTCGTCGCACCAAACGTTGGCAAGGTCGTCGTTGGGATCGGCACATTGTTTGGGCAGTACCGAGAGGGGTACCCAATCTTCTCGCGCGGCAGCCCCACATATTCAAAGTGCATGCCATCAGCCGGCCAGAAATTACCGCCCCATGCGAATCCCCATTTGCGAAAAATTCGAACAACACGGCAATCCATTTGTGGCGTCGCACCCTGCGCGTTGGTCACCGTGTTGATGTCAAGGGCCATGCCATAGGAATGACGAGAAGGTGCCCCGAATGTTCCTGCCATGCGGTTGTACCGACCAGTAAAGCATCCTCCGTAGCGATTGCTGTTCTGCACATTGATCTTGCTCGCCAAACCCGTGGCTCGAATCTCCGTCAATGCATTCTGAATGGCTGCGACAACAACTTTGTGACAACTACTTCGAAGCCCGACATCCTGAAAAGAGAAACGCCAGAGAATGTTCTTCATGCTCCACACTGAATCCACTTGAATATTTGTGCCGTTAGTCGGTCGAAATGCAAATTCACCCAGCAAGGTTTTTACTGTTGAAGTTCCAAGGGTTTCGTCTGGATTTTCGCGCTCCCACGAAGTACGCAATCGAAGTGAAGAGTTGATCACGAATCCCTTAGACGCAAGTGCAGTTAACACAACTTTTGGGGACGGGATATTCGTGATAGTGACCCTTGCAATATTGATGTCTCCAAGAACAACAGCCGACTCGCTTGTCATAAACAAATCCCCGTAATCAACGAAGTCATTGGAGACGATTGCGGCGATAACAAAATTGCGCTTGCGAAACTTCACATCACGTAGAGTCAATACATCCCCAACATGTGCACCGCGAACTGCAGCCGCCTTCTCACCTATCAGTACAGTCCCCAGCGCGGCTTTCTCTGCCAAGGCATCCCCACCGACCGCACGGAGGTATTCGACCGGCGCCACCATGGTGGCCATAGGGATACGCCACCCGTTTCCTAAACGCAAGATGTCCACCCCATCACGGACCTGCGCCGTCAGACCCACCGTTGGAAATTTCACGATATGACCGACTGCCCCCGTGGGCGCAATGGCCGCAATCATTCGCCGTGCCTCAGACGATGAAAGTGATCGCGCGCGGGAGACGGACATCGTCGGCTGGAGATATGAATCTGGCAGGTTCGTAGTGGCGTCGGCCGCCGCAGGAAGAAATGCGTACCATGTCGCCAGCATCGCTGTCACCACAAGGAGTTTGTTCCAACGCACCACCCGAAGGTACTTGAACAATGGCTTCCTTCGCAGACGCCTTCAGGAACTACCGTGGTAATTCTGTGAGTGACGAAAATGTGGACCAAAACGCTGGTGGCTTAGAGCAAGAGAAGGCTCGCCGACTGGGAGCCATTGAGGCCCTTCGCGCAGGCGGTACGAATCCATACCCGTACCGCTTTGATCGCAGTCACACGTTGGGTGAGATTCGTTCCTCACATGGCACTGTCGAGCCAGGTACAGAGACTGAAGCAAACGTCGCCGTTGCAGGTCGCATCATGTTGAAGCGCGACCAAGGAAAACTCATCTTCGCCACACTGCAAGATCGCTCCGACAACATTCAACTCTTCGTCTCGAAGGCAGTTGTTGGCGACGAGGCATTTGACGCCATCAATGCTCTTGACCTTGGCGACTGGGTTGGAGTCTCCGGCACTGTGATGTCCACTCGTAAGGGTGAACTTTCCATCAAAGTTGCATCACTGCAGTTGCTTTCTAAGGCAGTGCGTCCACTTCCCGACAAGTGGCACGGTCTCACCGATACCGATACTCGCTACCGCCAGCGTTATGCAGACCTCATTGGCAATGAAGAGTCCCGCCGTATGTTCGCGATTCGTCATGCAGTTATTGCAAGCTTCCGCCGCACTCTTCATGAGCGCGGTTTTATCGAAGTCGAAACACCGGTGTTGCACATGGAAGCAGGCGGTGCACATGCTCGCCCATTCCTGACTCATCACAACGCACTCGATATGCAGCTCTATCTCCGTATCGCGCTTGAACTGCATCTCAAGCGTCTGATCGTCGGTGGCATGGAACGTGTATTTGAAATTGGTCGTGTGTTCCGCAATGAAGGAATCTCCACTCGCCACAACCCCGAGTTCACAATGATGGAGTTGTACCAAGCGTTTGCGGATTACACCGACATCATGGACCTCACTGAGTTGTTGTTTGTGAACGCAGCGAAAGATGCAACAGGCACGTCAGTCGTCACGATTGACGATCTTGAGGTTGACCTTGCAAAGCCTTGGCGTCGCGTGCGCATGGTTGATCTCGTCACTGAGGCAACTGGTGTCACCGTGCATCCTTCACAACCACGTGAAGATCTAGTTGCCCTTGCCGAGAAGCATGGCGTGAAAGTCGAAAAGCATCATGGCCCCGGAAAGATCATTGAGGAACTGTTTGAGCACCTTTGTGAATCTTCCTTGCGCGAGCCAACATTCGTGACCGGCCACCCTGTTGAGATCAGCCCGTTAGCTCGCGAAGACCGCAACGACCCGCATCTCACTGAACGTTTCGAACTGTTCGTGGGTGGGCGCGAGCTTGCCAATGCTTATTCAGAACTCAATGACCCCGTGGTGCAGCGAGCACGTTTTGAAGACGAACAGAAGCAAAAGGAAGCAGGCAATGCCGAAGCGGGCACTGTTGATGAAGACTTCCTTCGCGCACTTGAATTCGGCATGCCACCAACGGGCGGTCTCGGCATCGGCATGGATCGCCTCGTCATGTTGATTGGTGGTGCTGCCTCCATTCGTGACGTCATTCTCTTCCCAACACTTCGACCGGAGGTCTTCTAATGAGCACAACTGCATGGGGCGTTGGCATTGCCACGCTGGACGCAAACGGAGCAACACTCGACGTACGTTTTCGTGCCGTTGGTGTGGGCGAACTTCCTGCTGATACACCGAGTATCGATACAGCCGTTGATACCGACCGAGATCGTGGAGTTGTTCTTCGTCCCGTCAGTCTCACCATCGATACCGCAGCTGGTCCAGCGGATTCTGCCGATGCGTACTTGCGCCTCAACCTCTTGTCGCACCGCCTCGCCCTGCCCCGCAGCCTGAATCTCGATGGCATCTTTGGCCATCTTCAAAATGTTGCGTGGACATCTCGCGGTCCTGTTGCAGTCGATGCACTCGAATCAGTGACATGGAACTTCGCACGTAAAGGCGAGCACCTCACGGTGCATGGCGTGGACAAGTTCCCACGTATGACCGATTACGTCGTTCCATCTGGTGTTCGCATTGCTGATGCAAGCCGCGTTCGTCTTGGTGCATATCTCTCTTCCGGCACCACCGTGATGCACGAAGGGTTCTGCAACTTCAATGCAGGAACTCTTGGCGCATCAATGGTTGAAGGTCGCATCTCACAAGGAGTCATCGTCGGTGATGGTTCCGACATCGGTGGCGGTGCATCCATCATGGGAACTCTCTCTGGCGGCGGCAAGGAGATGGTCACAATTGGCGAGCGTTGTCTCCTTGGCGCAAATGCAGGCATCGGCATCAGTCTCGGCGATGAATGCATTGTGGAAGCGGGCCTCTACATCACCGCTGGCACCATCGTGATTGACCCCTCTGGTTCTCCCGTCAAGGCTCGCCTGCTCTCGGGACAATCCGGATTGCTGTACCGCCGCAACTCCCTTACTGGGGCCGTCGAAGTGCTTGCCCGTTCCGGTTCATGGGGCGGCCTGAACGCCGACCTTCACAAGAACTAGATCATGAGCCCCGACGAACTTGCAGAACTCATTGCGGCTCGTCGAAGCAATATCTTCATTGATGAGACATCTTCAGTTTCTGATGAACAGTTGAATCAAATGGTGATGGCTGCCCAATGGGCGCCGAACCACAAGCGCACCTGGCCATTACGCATCGCAGTTGTGCGCGGGGAATCACGTCGCACTCTTGGCGAGGTGATTGCCGACTCAATGGCACAACGTGGCGACGACGAAGCCAAGGTGTTGAAAACACGCACAAAGTACATGCGCTCTCCTGTCGTTCTTGTCATCGCATCTGCTCAAGGTGGGTCGACAAATGAGACGGAAGAGAACAAGTACGCCGTTGCCGCAGGAATTCAGAACTTGTTGCTCATTGCAGAGGCGCAACAACTCGCAGCACTCTGGGGCTCACCCGCAAAGGGATCCAATAATGCCATCACGCATTTCTGCAAGATGGAATCATCTGACAACGTTCTCGGCATTATCTACGTCGGCGTTCCTGCGAAGATTGCGCCAGTAGTAGAACGCCCCGCCCCGATCGTCACCTACCTTGATTAACGCTTCGTTGCAAAAGTAAGTACACGAGTAACGCTGCGACCATTCGGTGTTCGAACAGTGATTTTCACGGCGCATTGTCCACTTCGAATAGCAACAACTTTGCTACCCGCAATTCGACAGATTCCTCGGGAAGACGCCATCACTTGTGTAATTACCTGCTGACTAGAACGAGCAACTTGTGACGATAATGATCGCACACTCATCGACCGGACTCGGCGAGAGGTTGCAGCCGATGTTGCAACGTTGTCGCTCGGCACCGTTGTCGTTGTGGTTGTCGTTGTCGAAGTAGTGGTCGTTGTTGCTGGCATTCTGTCCAAAACGATGGTGTCGAAATACGTGCGAGTTGCATCAATACCTGCTCCGACAAACCGCACATATACCGCGGTGGAATACACACCATCTCCTGCATCTTCCAAAGACCAATCGAAAGAATCAGTGAGGGAAACCGTTGTGGTTCTCACCGGGGAGAATGCACCGTCATTTGAGACAAGTGCCGACGTTGCATATGCAGGCCACACCATGAAGACAGTAACTTCCCGAGATGTTGTTCGAGCCTGTCCACTCAGAATAGAAATGCCCGGATTATTTCCTCTTGGAGTTGAAAACACCTCAACTGCCGCCATTGCAGTGTGTGATGCCCCGGACGCGCGAGTTACTTTTACCCCGACAGAATGCGAACCAGCAGTGGACCACGACGTCACCACCGATGGAGTATCTCCCGTTGACACTTCATATGTTCCGTCGCCATCTAAATCCCAAGAGAAACTTCGCGACTGAAATGCCGTCATTGAGCGCGAGGCATCGAGCAGAACCGAGTTGCCTGTCAAAGTTCGCGCAGGAGAGTCGAGGTATACATCTTCCCGATCTTCGCCGATGAGTTGGTAAACCGCTTCTCGCGCAAGGTCAAGATCAACTCCATCTTCCCACAACCAAAGGGTCACATTCTTTGTGTTCTCGTCGTAACCCGATCCATTGCCAATTCCCAAACCTGGGTAAGTGCAGTTCCCCATCCAGTCATGTGCAGCTCCAATTACATGACCCAAGGTTTCAAACTTCTGCGGATCATCACTAGTGGTCAGACTCCACAAGGCGTGCATTGCGGCGCGGCTGATTTGGTTACCCATAATTGTCAGCGAGATGGGCACACCTGCCGATGAGTTCATCACTGCAGAAGTTGCATCACACCCTGTTGCATGCGCCACTGATGTCGGCGATGAAACAACACCCACCATTGCAGTCGCGATAAAAATACGGACAAGAGTTGCTTTAGAAAATGATTTCATGAGATGACCCCCTGAGAGACCATCGCATTCAATCACACGTCTGAACTGCTGAAAAGGAAAAGGTCTAAACCCTTTTACCGATGCCTATTTAGCGGCCTGGCTGGTACACGCCGAAGACATCGCGCAAGGCATCGCTGACTTCGCCCAACGTTGCATGCGCACGAAGTGCTTCCTTCATCGGAATCAGCAGGTTGTCTGTTCCACGAGCTGTCTCGCGAATTGCCTCAAGAAGTTCAGCAACCTTTGCCTGGTCACGATTTTCCTTGAACGCCTTCAAGCGTGCCAATTGACCGACAGCGAGGCTTGGATCAATCGGGAAAACATTTGGCTCTGGCTCATCGTCAACACCGAACTTGTTCACACCAACAATGATGCGCTCATCGTCGTCAATTGACTTGGTGTACTCGTACGCACTCTGTTCGATTTCATCCATCTGGAATCCAGCTTCGATGGCATCAACCGCGCCACCCATTTCATCAATGCGCTCGATGTATTCCCACGCAAGACGTTCAACTTCATCGGTGAGAGATTCCACGAAGTAGGAGCCGGCGAGTGGGTCTGGTGTGTCTACGACACCGCTTTCGTATCCGATGATTTGCTGCGTACGCAATGCGATACGTGCTGCTTCTTCTGTCGGCAAGCCCAATGCTTCGTCAAAACCATTGGTGTGAAGACTCTGGGTTCCACCCATCACTGCAGCAAGTGACTGCACAGCAACGCGGACCACGTTGTTCAGTGGCTGCTGCGCTGTGAGCGTACTTCCGCCTGTTTGAGTGTGGAAGCGCAACAACTTGCTGCTCTCCTTCTTGGCACCGAAACGCTCCGTCATGATCTTGTGCCACATGCGGCGGCTTGCGCGGAACTTCGCCACTTCTTCGAAGAAGTTGTTGTGACCATTCCAGAAGAACGACAGACGTGGAGCGAAATCATCAACGTCAAGACCAGCATCCACTGCGGCTTGCACATATGCGATGGCGTTCGCCAACGTAAACGCGATTTCCTGCACAGCCGTACTGCCCGCCTCGCGAATGTGATATCCGGAGATCGAAATCGTGTTCCACTTCGGAACGTTCTTTGAGCAGTACGCGAAGATGTCAGTGATGAGGCGCATCGAAGGACGCGGTGGGTACACATACGTACCGCGCGCGATGTATTCCTTCAACAGGTCATTCTGAATGGTGCCGCTAATTGCGCTTGATGGAACACCTTGTTCCTCTGCAACCAATTCGTACATCAACAACAAGATGGCACCAGTGGAGTTAATGGTCATCGAGGTCGACACCTTGTCGAGCGGCAAGTCCTTCAACAACAAACGCATGTCTTCGAGCGAGTCAATCGCAACACCGACTTTGCCGATCTCGCCTTCGCTGCGTGGATGGTCAGAGTCGTAACCCATCTGAGTAGGAAGGTCGAATGCGCAGGACAAGCCGGTCTGGCCAGCATCAAGAAGGAACTTGAATCGCTGGTTCGTGGTCTCTGCAGAACCGAAGCCTGCGTATTGACGCATCGTCCACAACTTGCCGCGATACATCGTGGGGTACACGCCACGGGTGTACGGGGCGCCACCAGGCACACCCAACTTCTCTTCAGCACTCCAGCCAGCAAGGTCTGCCTCTGAATAGAGAGGGGCGATTTCAATCCCCGAGTCGGTGCGCTTCACTTCTTCAGCCATAGTCATCAATGGTACGGGGGTGCCACTAGTACCCCCTAATGGGACACGGCCAAGGCTTGGATTTCTCCCCTATTTGGCGGCAACAAGGCTGATTTCCATCAACCATTCGGGTCGTGCCAGCGCCGGGACGGTCACCAACGTGCTGGCAGCGCGATGGTCTCCCAGAACCTCGTCACGAACCGCCATGACGGCCGCGAGGCGTTCAGACGGCTGGTCACCCACAACGACATAGGTGGTGATGCTGGCGATGTTCGCCACTCCCATGTCGGAAGCCTTCAGGATCTCGAGAAGATTCGCCCAGACCACGCGTGCCTGGCCCTCAATCGATGGCGGAACAGTACCGTCGGACATCGTCGGCACAACCCCTGAGGTAAAAACGAAGGACTCAGCCTTGTCCACCTTGACCGCATGTGCGTACTTCGCGGCCGGTGGCGCCATGTGCTCTGGACGTATCTCGCTGATTCCCATGAAACCCATTCTGTCCTAAGGTGAGACCATGACCATCACGCCAGATGCACCAAAAGTTGAAACCCGCATGATCGACGGCATTCCGTTGACACCAAAAGATGTCACCACCATCGGCTTCGAAGACCTTGCGCCAAAGGCGACGGTGGAAGAAGAGCGTCTCCATCGCAAGCAGCGCCTCGCTGGTGCGTTGCGAATTTTTGGTCGCTTTGGTTTCGGTGAAGGCGTTGCCGGACATATCACAGTGCGCGACCCTGAGTTCCCCGACCACTTCTGGGTGAACCCACTCGGTCTTTCCTTCCGTCACATTCGTGTAAGCGACCTGATCTTGGTGAACCACCATGGAGAAGTCGTGATCGGCAAGCACAGCGTGAATCGTGCCGCATATGTTTTGCACGCAGCAGTACACACAGCACGTCCCGATGTCATTGCAGCAGCCCATGCTCATTCTGTCTATGGAAAAGCCTTCAGCTCGCTTGGGATTCCTCTCGACCCGCTGACACAAGACTCTTGTGCGTTCTACGAGAACAACGTCGTCATCGCAGACCACGGTGGTGCAGTTGTTTTCGAAGAATCTGCTGGACGCGACTTCGCTGAAGCTTTCGGCAACTATCGCGCAGCTATCCACCAAAACCACGGCCACTTCACCGTGGGTGCATCTGTTGATGAAGCAGTGTTCTGGTTCGTGTGCTTCGAGCGTTGCGCACAAGCACAACTCGCAGCGATGGCCGCAGGCACACCGAAGCACATTCCACATGAGTCAGCTGTCTACACACGCGAGAACGCTGGTAACGCAATTACAGGCTGGATGCACTTCCAGCCGTTGTGGCAGGAGATTTGCCGCACCGATCCCGACTTGTTCGACTAGTCCTCGGCATCACCTGTGACCTCCCCACAGGAGTCGCGCACAGAACAATTCGTTTCTCACGCGCCACCTGAACTTTTCTTTGTCTTCTCTGCTGTCGCGCAATATCTGGGTGCAGCGATTGCCGTGCGCCTCTTTGATGACCTCAACCCTGCCACCGTTGCATGGTTGCGCGTTCTCTTCGCAGGCATCATCATCATGGCGTTTCAATGGCACCATCTAAAGCCGCGATGGACTCGCCGCGAGATCCAAGTTGCAGCAATCTTTGGCGTCATCACTGCATTAATGAACATGTTCTTTTACATGGCCATCGACAAGCTGCCTCTCGGCAAAGGCGTCACAATTGAGTTCATCGGCCCCATCACTGTTGCTGCATTACGCACGCGTTCACTTCGCAACACCATTGCACTTCTTCTTGCTGCAACAGGCGTCGTCGTTCTCGGTGGAGTCGAAATTGGAAACGAACCATTAGGGCTTGTCTTCATTCTTCTCGCATCATTGTTCTGGGCGGGCTACATCGTGATTGGTTCGCGAGTTGCACTCGCCAACCGAGGCATCGCAGGCCTTGGAATCGGACTACTTATCGGCGGACTAGCTATCACTCCGTATGCGGCAAAAGACGCAATAACCGCATTCAGTACTCCACGTATTCTTCTGGCATCCGCGCTTGTCGGCCTTCTCGCGAATGCGATTGGCTATGGCATCGACCAAACAACAATGCGCAAAATCCCTATTCGTCGCTTCTCCGTCATGGCAGCGTTACTCCCCGTTGTTGCAGGCATTGTGGGGTTCATCTTCCTGGATCAAACCCCCACCACTATTGACCTTCTGGGCATGACCCTTGTGCTCATTGGAGTTGCGTCACAAGAGCGAGAACGCATCGAACGCCACCACCAAGAGGCCTAAACCACCTAGCGTGTTCCCCCATGGGAGCACCACATCGCCGTCGCCGAATTGCAATCGCGTTGCTCATTGCTTCTGGCATTGTTATGCCGCTCACACAAGCCACTGTTCACAAAGCATCCGCCGACAATCTGCCCCCACTCGGGGTCATTATTCGCGGTCACGGCAACGGACATGGCCGAGGCCTCAGTCAATACGGTGCATACGGATGGGCCACTCGTCTTGGCGGCACATGGCAAAGCATCATTGATTTCTATTACGGCGGCGGCGGTCGCATACTCACCACTCTCACTGCTGCTGATGCTGGTGCAACTCCCGGTGGTGTCATGAGCGTTCGCCTTGAGGTGCAAGACGGCAAGCAAGCGGCCACTATCTCTGACACCAAAACACTCTCGTGGGCCGGACGGAGCGGTACCTACGGATCGCTTATTGCTCGACCTGTCGCTTCGAACACCTTCGACATCTTTGCCTCATCGAACATTTCTTGCGGCAGCACCACGGGAACACCAAGCGGATTCACTCTCATTGGCGACAACATTCGCGGGCCGATTGACTTCGTAACAACGAATGGTTCCAACCCAGCTGCCGTTGCTCCAACAGACTTGATCGGCATCTGTGAACCTGCAACGTCTGCATACAAAGCACGTATTCGTTACTACCGCGGTGGCATTCGCGCCACGGCGGACGGAAGCAATCACCGCGTCGTCAATCTGGTCACGCTGGAGTCCTACTTGCGTGGCGTCGTTCCACGTGAGTCTCCTGCAGGATGGGGCGATGCTGCAGGCGGCTTAGGTTTGCATGCCTTGCGGGCACAGGCAGTTGCTGCTCGTAGCTATTCATTGTCTGAATCTCGTTACTCATATGCAAAGACATGTGACTCACAAAACTGCCAGGTGTATGGCGGTGCTGCGCTTCGTACGGTGGGCTCCACATCTTCGACGGTGCTGGAGGATTCTCGCACTGACCGTGCCATTGCCGAGACAGCTGGTTACGTCGTCAAAGATTCAAACAACACCATCTCACGTACTGAATTCACTTCATCCAACGGTGGACGAACAGCTGCCGGAACTTTCCGTGCTCAAATTGATAATGGCGACATCACTGCAGATGCTGCATTGCAGAACTGGTCACGATTCATCACCGCAGCACAGTTGCAAAAGATGTACCCCACCATTGGCGTCTTTCTCAACATGTCAACCGTTCATGACGGCCTCGGTGGCGAATGGAACGGATACACCACTTCGGTCACCATCACGGGGACTGCAGGTTCTGTCACACGAAGTGGCTGGAACTTCCGTGGTGATTTTGATCTCTACGCACCCTGGTACGAAGCATTCCCCGTAGCGCCCGCAGACCCGGCAGCAGCGCCAGTTGGCTCCATTCTCTTCATTGGTGATTCGGTGAGCGAGAGTATTGCCACCGAATTCAATGACATGGTGACACCCGCGTACCCTGCAATGACTTACCAAGCATGCGCCGGACGCGGCATGGCCGGCGCAGATTGCCTCTTTGCAGTTGCCGCACCACAAATTGATCTTGACGGTGTGGGCATCGCAAATGCTCTCCCCGCTCCAGCCATTGCTGTTGTTGCACTTGGTTACAACGATGACCCCGCCACGTACGACACGGAAGTGCAGCAAATGCTTTCGGCACTCTCCTCAAAAGCTGTACAACGCATCATTTTCGTCAATATGTCCACGCGTGCTACGTCGCGAAATTATGCGCGCTCTAATCAAGTCCTCGCCAATATTGCAGCCACAAACCCTGCTGTCACAGTGTTGGATTGGAACGCCGCAAGCGCTGCACAACCGCAATGGCGTTGGTTCGACAACACATCGGTGTGTTGCTGGGTCCATCTATCAACAAGTGGCCAGGCAGAGTTCACCTTGTTTCTGAGAACACAACTCGATCTCTTGCGTTCTCAGAACTTGCTTCCGACAACAGCTCTTAACGCGGCTCTTATCCCGGGCCTACCGCTTGCCATCAAGCACCGTGGAGCAATGGTTGAAGCTGTGCAGAAGAAGATCAATGCTGTGATGAAACTCAAAGGTTCGAAACGACTGGCTACAGATGGCGATTTCGGTCCAGGTACCGCAAAAGCCGTGAAGGCATTTCAGGCAACGGTCAACTTGCCACAGACAGGCACAGTTGACCGCACGACTTGGGATGCATTGGGCCTCGCAACGCGTGCAGACCTTGCAATCTTGAAAGTTGGAACTCGCCATCCAGCAGTTAGTTCTATTCAGCGGGCACTTGCCAAGGTTCTTCGCAAGAAAGTCGCTGTCACCGGAGAATTTAATTCCTCACTTGCAAATGACGTCAAGCTGTACCAGAAGCGAGCAGGCTTCAAGCAGAGTGGTCGCGTTGGCCCCAGTACATGGGCATCGCTAATGCTCGCAGCAGCGTCGCTGAAGTAACGCTTTAGTTGTCGATGCCGCAACGGGCTTTCCAGGATTCAGTACTGACCAAATCTGGATACTTCGTGCGATACGCCTTCTTTAACTTCTTGTAGTTGCGTACCAATTGCCACGTCGTGGTGAAGACCTCATGTTGTACCTTGCGGAAACGCTGCGTATCGCGTTCGCACAAGTAGCCCTCTTCGAAGCGAGGGTGACGATACAAAATTTTGTCGTGACGGATTGCAAGACCAACGGCGCGAACATCGATTTGAGCAACGCCCACGTGGCGAGAGCGCAAGGGCTTTGGAATCCAACGGCCACCACCGAGAAGTGGAGACAAAAGGAATCCGCCCAAACGCACCAACTTTGACTTTGGCGGAGTGAAGCCCAGGCTCTTCATCTCTTCCGAGAGAGGACCAGCTTTCTCTTCATTGACCTGGCGAATCTCATCGTGCTTCGCCGAATGGTCAATCTTCATCCATTCGTCGGGGCCTGCAAGGAAATCTTTCATTCCCCAAATCATGTATTCAGCACTTGCATAGCGATGCGAATACGCATTGCGGAATCCGAAGCCTAAGTAACGCCACGCGAGGTGCCAGCGAGTGTGGTCATCAAACACCAATGTGTCGATAAGAGCAAAGTTGCGCACTTCGTAATACAACGACGACGGGTTGTTCTTCAATGCAAAGTCCGCGTGCCAGACGGCAATGCCATTCAATGTCACCGTGTGCTTTCCGGTGTGCATCAGACCAAACGCCACGTCATCGCCGCGCACGAACACCGGGAGAGGGTTGTCAATACCGATGTGCATGGGGAAAACGGTGAACCACCATGCGGAATAGTCGAGATCAACTTCGAGATGATCATGCACTACTTCGGAACGATGACGAAGATCAATATCACGGCCGTGCGCACGCAGTGGATACACCGATCGGAATTCATAAGCAGAGCCTGCTTCAAACTGCATCCAAGGCTGTTCTTCGCTAATCATTGCACCATGAATGCAAAGGTCTGGAGAATCTGAATACGACAACAACGAAATTGTGCGAACGATGGATTCCGGCTCAAGCGAGATGTCGTCATCCATGAAGACAACGTGCGTGCTCCAACCCTCTTCGCGGAACTCAATCAATCCACGAGCGAATCCACCGGCACCACCAAGGTTGGGGTTGGGCAAAACGCGAACAGGCGCCGTTGCAGGAATGTTGGGCTGCAAATTGCGCGCGTTGTCGACCACGATGACTTTGAGATGACCATGTACCGAGGGAACAATTGCTTCTAACGCAACAAGCTTGTCGATGGTCGCAAGAACATATTCCTGACGATTGAACGTGGTGATTGCAACACCCAACTGCACATTGCGCGTTGGTTCGGTTGTTGTGCCCCACTCACCGCCGTGTACGACAACACCGTCTTCCAGTGCGGTAACGGCGACATAAAAAGACTCTGCACCAATGCTGCGAATGTCGTCGCAAGAAACTGCATCACCTTCATCAGAAGATGCAACCACAGTGTCCACGCCATTGGCGTACGAAATGAGTTCCACGAGTGCACGACCCGTGACCTGCATCGAAGCAACAATGTCGGTGATCGACGTCAGGCGGCTCCAACGGCCCGCGGCAAAGACTCCGAAAGCGGTATCAAAGGTGGCGCGGTCATCCTTCGGAAGATGCAGCCCAGAGGTATCGATCGAACCAGCTTTTGAGCGGACGTAGAGCGTGGGCTCTGAGAACTGGGGCGCCGGAATCTGTATCCGGGCAAGGGGGTGCACGCTCACCCCCCTAGTTTCACAGGGCGTCGACCACCAACGGTGGCATTGGACGATTGTCACGCGTGCAATTCAGGAACATTTCAGCAACTTCGAGGGCTTCTTTGATGGTGACATCCATATCGAGGTAGCGATATGTGCCCAAACGGCCCATGAAGGTAACGCCCGTAGCTGCCCGAGCAGCTTCGACGTACTGCAGCAATTGCTCCTTCTCCTTCACCTGGCGAATTGGGTAATACGCAATGTCACCAGGTTCGGCGAGGCGGCTGTACTCGGTGTACAGCGTGGTGCCCTCATGAGATTCCCAGGGTGCAAAGTGCTTGTGCTCGGTGATGCGCGTATACGGCACATCTACATCGCAGTAATTCATCACTGGACAACCCTGGAAGTCGCCCGTCGCTTCGCTTTCAACAAAGTCGAGTGTGCGATATCCGAGATTGCCGAATTTGCCATTGAAGTACTCATCAATCGGACCCGACCAGAACACATGCTCTGCATCAGCCAACTCTTCAGGAGTCACCGTTTTGTTCAGCGTTACTTCGATCAGTGGGTGGTCAAGTATTGCTTCAACAATCGGCGTGTACCCATCGCGCGGAATCGCTTGATAAGGGTGGTTGAAATAACTGTCCTCATATGAAAAACGCACTGGGAGTCTTGCGAGAATCGACGCAGGCAATTCAGTGGGTGAAACACCCCACTGCTTCTGCGTGTATCCCTTGAAGAACGCTTCATACAGTTCGCGACCCACAAACTTGAGAGCCTGGTCTTCGAAACTCACGGGAGTGTCAATGCTGCTGTCGGCGTGTTCCGCAATGTACTGTTGCGCTTCAGCCGGCGAAAGCGTCTTGCCGAAGAACTGATTGATGGTGTGCAAGTTGACGGGCAACGAATACACAGCACCCTGAGAAGTTGCCTTCACACGATGGTTGTACGGAACCATGTCACCAAACTTGTTGATGTATTCCCACACGTTTTCATGAGCGGTATGAAAAATGTGCGGTCCGTAGACGTGCACCATGACGCCATTGGCACGGCGCTCCGTATGTGCATTACCCGCAACATGCGAACGGCCGTCGACGACCCACGATGCGATTCCGGCTTCAGCGAGTTCACGTGCAACGACTGCACCTGAGAACCCGGCTCCGACAATGACGATTGGTGCTGGCACCTAGGAAACGCTAGTGCGTGAGCCAAGGAGCACAGAGACCATCGAGGTCTCGTACTTCAATGCGATCACGGTTTTCGTATGTGACCACGTTGTTTGGGTCGGCACGAAGCTTGAAAACACGGAATGACATCTCTGTGGTGTCCACGCTGAGAATGCGGCCGATGAGTGGATCGCCCAATTCAAGAATGATCTTGATGGTCTCGAGCGCCTGAATGGAACCAATGATTCCGGGCAGCACACCAAGCACACCAGCTTCTGCACAAGATGGTGCAAGTTCTGCTGGAGGTGGCTCGGGAACCATGTCGCGATATGTCGGACCCTGCTTTGGATGGAAGACCGACACCATTCCTTCGAAACGGAAAATGCTTCCGTGCACCACAGGAATTCCAAGCTTCACGCTGGCATCGTTCAAGAGGTAGCGGCTGGGGAAGTTGTCTGCGCCGTCGACTACTACGTCGTAGCCCGACATGATTTCCATGATGTTGCTTGCGTCAAGACGTGTGTCATACATCTTCACCTTGACGTCAGGGTTCAACTTCTCAATGGTCATGCGAGCGGATTCCACTTTGCGCTCACCAATGCGATCCATGTTGTGAAGAATCTGGCGCTGCAAGTTCGATGCATCAACATCATCCATGTCAACGATGCCGATGGTGCCAACACCAGCAGCAGCTAGGTACAACGCTGCAGGTGAACCAAGGCCGCCTGCACCAAGCATGAGCACCTTTGCGCCCAACAACTTTGCTTGTCCCTCAACGCCGACTTCTGGAAGAAGCAAGTGACGCTGGTAGCGGTTGCGCTGATCAGGAGTCAAGGTGACTGGCAGACGCCATTCGCGTCCTTCGTCTTTCCACTTGCCGAAACCTCCGGCCATGGACAACACGTTTGTGTATCCAAGTTCCTTCAATGTCTTTGCGGCAAACGCACTGCGAACACCACCGGCGCAGTACACCACAATCTCCTGGTCGCGGTCTGTAGCGCGTCCTTCGATCTGCGCTTCGAGATGTCCACGAGGAATGTGCAACACGCCGGGCAATGCGCCCTGTTCGAATTCATCAGGCTCACGAACGTCGAGCACGAGAACGCCGCCAGCCTGAATGCGCTGTTGAGCTTCTGCCGTATCAATCTCGATGATTTCGGACTTTGCCTGGGAAAGGAGGTCACGGAACGATGCCATGCCAAAACCCTACCGACTAAGTCGGGAATTCAGCGCTGGCGACAATCGCCTGCAGGATGGGAGTAATCGAGCCAAGAAGGACGCGGTCTGCGTAGCGGTCCATCTGGGTGGGTTCGCCGTTGATGATGACCACCTTGGCGCCTCCGTTGCGGGCGCGGGGCATGACGCCATTCGCAGGAGACACCGAAAGCGAACTGCCCACCGCTATGAGCACATCGCACTTCTCTGCCTCAGTGAAGGCACGATCGATGACCTCTGGAACAAGCGACTGCTCAAACAGAATTGCATCGCTCTTCACGATGCCGCCGCAGAGCTCACAGTGAGGGTCGGGTTCACCGGCGAGAACACGCTCGATGTACTCACCCATGGGACGGCGATCATCACAATCCCAACAACGACCAAATCGAATTGTTCCGTGAACCTCCACCACGTTGTCTTCCGCAACGCCAGAGGCCTGATGCAAGCCATCAACATTCTGAGTGACAACGGCAGCCAACTTGCCCGCATTTTGGATCGCGACAATTGCTCGATGTCCATCATTGGGTTGTGCGGTGCCATTGAAATTTCGTGCACGACCTTCCCATGCAACTTTTCGTACTTCGGGATCACCCAGGTAATGACTCAGTGTCGAAGTCTTCTCTGCCAATGGATTCACGGTCCACAATCCGTTCGGACCACGAAAGTCGGGAATACCCGAGTCAGTAGAGATTCCTGCTCCCGTGAAGACAACGATTCGTCCCGCATTGCGCAACCACTCGCCTACCTCGGAAACAAGATCATGCGGGATTTCTTCGTTATACATCGCCCCATTCTTATCGAGGTGTCCACATCCTTCACACACCAACCTCAGGAGGATTCCATGCACCCCAGCCACACTGACAATGATGCGATTATCAACATCGTTCAATGGAAAGACTCACTAGTCGAGCACGACGGATACGCCATCGATGATCCCTACATCGAGATGTTCTGGCTGCCCGTCCTCGGCCCCACTGCAACGTGGCTCCTTCGTCGTTTGGCTGGTGGACTACAGCAACAACCCGATGGCTACATGGTGGATATGGCTGATCTCGCTCGAGGTATTGGCGTCACCTACACACCGGGTCGGCACAATCCCTTTGCCCGTGCGCTGAACCGATGCACCATGTTCGGAGCAGCCCAGCAAATAGCTGTCCAACCCCTACGTACCATTGCCGTACGAAGCGTCCTCCCCCAACTTCCTGTTCGTCATCTCTCGCGGCTTCCTCATCCGCTACGAGTTGCCCACCACGATTGGATTCATATGGGGGCACACATGCAGCCAACTAGTGAAACAAGTGAGCTCTCCAACGCATAGCCTCAGGGCATGCATTCATTGGCTCGTCGACTTGGGTTCGCGATCACGGCGCTCTGCCTGGCAACTGCAACATTTCTTTCGCCCGCCGCCCATGCCCAGCGCATCAACGTTCTCATCGTTGGCGACTCAGTTGCATCCGTTCTTCGATGGGCACCCGAGAGCATGAAACCTCTGTGGGGCAGCACTTATAACGTCACCCTTGAGACATGGGGTTGTCAGAAACTGCTTGGTGCAGGTTGCATCGAATCCGCAAAGCTCAGTGCGCTCGACCAGATTGTGAAGCATCGGCCAGATGGCATCAACATCGTCATTGTTGCGACGGGCTACAACGACACAGGCGCAGATTTCGTGAGAAATGCCATGCACAAGATCAATGCAGAGGCGAAGTCACAAGGCGCATCTCTCATCTGGCTGACCTACCGCGAAAACGGAAATGTGCGTGTCAAGAACCGTGCGTTCAATGATGTCGTAAAAACCGAGAGCAAGAAGCTTCACATCACTGTGATGGATTGGGAACTCATTGCACGGAAGAACAAACACTGGTTCACTGGTGATCGCGTACATATGAACAAATTCGGCGGACTTCAACTGGCTCGCAACATCAAGATTGCTCTTGATATCAAGATGGGCTTCGCGAGGAACTCCACTACAAGCACCAGTACGACTGTCGTCGCTACCACTGTTCCGAGTTAAGTTGTGCGCGTGGAACTACGCGTATTTACAGAGCCCCAACAAGGTGCCAGTTATGGCCAACTTCTCGCTGTCGCACAATGTGCAGAGCGCGTCGGATTCAATGCTTTCTTTCGTAGTGACCACTACCAAGTCATGGGCACACACTTCAATGGCCTGCCGGGCCCCAGCGACGCGTGGATCACACTTGCAGGCATCGCACGAGAGACAAGCACCATTCGCCTCGGCACCTTGGTGAACTCAGCAACCTTCCGCAACCCCGGCGTCCTCGCCATCAGCATCGCCAATGTGGACGACATGTCGAATGGTCGTGTTGAACTTGGTCTCGGTGCTGGCTGGTACGGCGTTGAGCATACGTCTTATGGCATTCCATTCCCTGCACTCGGCGAACGCTTCAACATCCTGAGCGAACAACTCGAAATCATCACTGGCTTGTGGAACACACCACTTGGTGATTCCTACTCCTTCACCGGCAAGCACTACTCCATCTCTGACTCTCCTGCGCTTCCCAAGCCCATTCAGTCACCTCCACCGATCATCGTGGGAGGCGGAGGTCCGAAGCGCACACCAATGCTTGCAGCGCGTTTCGCAGCAGAGTTCAACATGCCATTCCAGAGTCGTGAACGCTTCACAGAACAGCGTGACCGAGTTCGTGCGGCATGCACCACCATTGGACGCGACCCCGAGAGCCTTGTGTATTCAACAGCACAGGTCGTTGCCATTGGTCGCAACGACGCAGAGATTGCACGTCGCGCTGCCGCCATCGGACGCGACGTTGATGAGTTGAGGCAGAACGGTCTGTGCGGCACACCCGATGAGGTGTTGCAGAAGATCGCCGACTGGGGCTCCACGGGTGTCAGCCGTCTGTATCTCCAGTTCCTAGATCTCTCAGACCTTGATCATCTGGAGTTGGTGGGCGCGGAAGTGATTCCGCACCTCTGATTACAAAACGTTGGTGAGCAGCAGGACGCCACAGATGGCTGCAACTGCAATGCGGTACCAACCAAAGATGGCAAGAGACTTGGTGTTGAGGTAACCCACCATCCATCGCACTGCAATTAATGCAGTGATGAATGCACACACAAGACCAATCAACGGCGTCACGACTCCAAACTTGTCAACAAGTTCTCCACCATGCTTCAGCAGGTCCAGTGCTGTGGCTGCACTCAGAGTGACAAGCCCTAACAAGAAGCTGAATTCAATGGCAGCAGACAAACTGAGTCCCACTGCAAGACCTGCAACAAGTGTGACAAGACTTCTGCTGACACCGGGCCACAAAGCCACTCCTTGCGCCAGCCCAATGAGAAATGCCGAACGCGTTGTGAGTTGATGCATACCGAGGGTTCCACTTTTGGGAACCCATCGAAGTAACAACACACCACCAACTGCCCACGCAATGGTCACGGGAACTGGGCCGAACAACGCACTCTTGATTGCATCACCAACTACGACGCCCAACACTGCTGCAGGGATGAAAGCTGTTATCAGCGCAAGAAGTGTTGCTCGTCCCTCTACATCAGCACCACCAATGCCGCGCAGCATTGAGAAAATTCGTGAGCGATACAAAAACAGCACGGCCAAGATCGCACCGAACTGAATTGCAACCGAATAGGTGTCGCCTGCAGTCTTTGTTACGCCCGTGCCGAAATTGATGAGGTCACCAACGATCAACAAGTGACCAGTCGATGAGATGGGCAGAAATTCAGTAATCCCCTCAACAATTCCGAGAAGAATTGCGTGAGGAAGCGAGAGCAGGCTTGAGAACATACGTTCTCAAGCCTCCCACAGACGCGGCTATTGCCGCCATCATCATCCGAGGTAGATAAACGGTGCACGACCTCGGATTTGATTGCCGTTAGTGCCGCTAAACATCAACAACAGTTGACCAGAATCTCCGACGCGAAGTCGGCTAATGATGTCTTTGTATCCATTGCCTGCACTGCTGTATGTGATCGTTCGATCGCTGTCGTTGAAGTCGGCACTCCACCCGAGGTAGTAGCCGTTGCATGGTTGTGGACATGTTGCACCATTTGACCCCTTCAACAGAATTTCAATTGCATTCCCGTTGTAGGTATACGCAAGACGTTCACTCACACCGGAGTCATAAGTTGCCGTCACGCTTCCAGGGAATGAGAATGGATAACGGGCCACAATCTGCGGTGACGCACTCTGATTCGCCTGATACATAACAAGCAAGTCGCCTGCGTCACCAGCAACCATGTTTGCGATGATGTCTTTGTAGCCATTCGCTGAACTTGAATAGATAATTCGACGATTGTTGTCATTGAAATTGGAGTTCCAACCCAAGTAATAACCACGACATGGCTGAACACAAATGCTGTTGTCCTTATTCTTCATCTGAATCGTCATTGCATTCAAAGTAAATTTATGTGTGATGGTGGGAGCATCGCTGTATGAAGGAGCTGTGGTGGTAACCCCACCCGAACTTGGCGGGCTCGTCACATTTGAACCTGAATCCCCCGCTTGTGCTGCGGAAGGCGAGTTGGGAGACGTACTGACAGTCTTTGACTTAGGGGCGGAAGAGCCAGTCGTTCCGGCAATAGTTGTAGTTGACCCCGCGATGTCAGCAGCAGCGATCGCAACACTTCCATTCGCCGTGTTGATAAGAACAGTGTCGGTAGTTGGTTCTGTAGATTTTTTAGAATCCCCACCACATGCAGTTAGCAAAGCAGTGAGCAACATGCCACAAATAAGCAATCGACGGCCAGAGTAATTCGTAGACATTTTGCCTCCTATTGAATTGAGGATGAAACTACTCGTAATCAACTCATCACTCAAAAGAATGCGATGTGTTTTATGCAGCGTCCACTGATTACTTTCGTCATTCATTGCAGATGAGTATGTTCATGCATCGCACACGATTCCAGTTGTGTCTACGTTGCGCTTATGAGCGATGAACACATTCAAGAATTTCTCCATGAACATGAGAAACAACATCACAATGGACGTCCGCGAGCTGAATCAGTCACTCAACCGAATCAGTCTCGAGTGATTGCATGGACCGTTGTGATCCTCGTGATCTCAGTTGCGGTCATGGCATGGATATCCAGCGTGAATCGAGATTCCATCCCAAAAGAATTAATGGTCTTCGCCATCGGCGTGGCCATCGTTCCTTTCCTCGCTTCCCCCATTGAATGGTTTGTTCATCGTTACGTGTATCACCAGCCCGTGATTTCCTCACTCGCGCGCATCTACACGATTCATACGGCACATCACTTCGCGTATTTCCCCACGTGGCGATACATCACGGGTGGAACCGCACGACGACTCCCCATCCGTTCAGACGAAGGTGCGATTTCCGATGACCCCATCTCAAACGCGAGCATTCGATTGGCGCATTTCATTTGGTACATGTCGTTTGGGATTGTGTTTATGTGGGTCCCAGCGTGGGTCATCACACGTGACGGCCTATTTCTCAGTGGAATCATCGTCAGTTCCATCGTGGTGTCGAATTTGTTCATCGTTGTTCACGACACGATTCATCGACCAGGAAGCCACCGAATTGTCGAAGCACAACCGTGGTTCTCATTTCTCGATCATCACCACTACATCCATCACGTTGCGCTTGGAAAGAACTTGAACTTCTTGCTTCCAATGGCTGACTTGCTATTTGGAACTCTGCAGCTCGAACTCACCGATGAACAGGTTCGTGTCCATGGATCTTTGAAACGAGCAAAGCTGATTCGCATAGGCGAGGGAGAGCCTGCTCGAAAGCAGTAAAGGCAATTGGCACTCCCAACGGGATTCGAACCCGTGCCGCCACCTTGAGAGGGTGGTGTCCTAGGCCACTAGACGATGGG
>CALBSD010000027.1 GCA_937927625.1 uncultured Actinomycetes bacterium
GCTGCGGTGGGGCACATGTCGGCTGCTTGGCGAGCAAGGTCTGCGTTCGGACCTTCAGGGCTCTCCTGCAACACGTAGAGGTAACCGTCTGAACGAACTTCGAAGACTTCGGGCGCAATCTGGGTGCAAGCACCGGTGGATGCACAAATGTCGTAATCAACAACAATCTTCATGAGAACCTCCTGAGTTGACACCCAAACTAGTCCACGAACCCGATATGGGTTCAGATGTTTGTACTAGGCGTTGGTGTGGCGCTCGTAGGCGGCCAGCACGGCGCGGAATGATGCAGAGATAATGTTGGGGTCGGTACCCACGCCCCACAACACATTGCCGTTTCCATCCGTCGTCTCCACGTATGCAACCGCAGTCGCTTCAGAGCCTTGGCCCATGGCGTGTTCTGCATAGTCGACAACATCAATGTCTGTCTTCAAACCTTCACGTACTGCGTGTACAAATGCGTCAATTGGGCCATTGCCGGTGCCGACGATGGTGTGGTGCTCATCGCCAACAATCAACTGTGCAGTGATGCTTGTGCTGCCCGATGTTGAGTCGCTCTTGAGTTCATGACTATGCAAACGAACACGGGGTTCGGTAGGCAAGTACTCGGTGGAGAACGTGTCCCAAATAATGGTGGGGCTCACTTCGGTGCCGCTGCCTTCAGTAATCTGCTGAATGGTCTTGGAGAACTCAATCTGCAAACGACGTGGCATGTCAAAGCCGTGTTCTTCTTTCATGATGTACGCAACGCCGCCCTTGCCGGACTGACTGTTCACGCGAATCACTGCTTCGTAGCTACGACCAACGTGCTTCGGGTCAATCGGCAAGTAGGGAACACCCCAGGTGTCATATTCCTTGCCCAACGCTTCGAAGCCCTTCTTGATTGCATCTTGATGGCTGCCTGAGAAAGAGGTGTACACAAGGTCGCCCACGTACGGATGACGCTCGGGTACAGGCAAGCGATTGCTGTATTCAGCAACGCGACGCAATGAATCGATGTCGGTGATGTCCAACTCAGGATCAACACCATTCATGAAGATGTTCATTGCGACGTTGATGATGTCGAGGTTGCCTGTGCGTTCGCCGTTGCCGAACAACGTTCCTTCAACACGATCAGCACCTGCGAGCAAACCAAATTCTGCTGCGGCAGTTCCGGTGCCTCGGTCGTTGTGCGGATGCAACGAAATAACTACTGTCTCGCGCTGCTTGATGGTGCGAATAAACCATTCAATGACGTCACCGTACACATTGGGTGTGTAGCACTCAACGGTGGCTGGCAAGTTCAAGATGAGTGGCTTTGTTGCAGTGGGCTTGATGACGTCCATCACTGCTTCGCAAATCTCTACTGCGAATTCTGGCTCTGTCAGCGTGAAGCTTTCAGGGGAGTACTCGTACCGCAAGTTGGTACCTGCGAGCATCGGTTCGAATTCCAAGCACAAGTGTGCAGCATCAACTGCAATCTGCTTGATGCCTTCCTTGTCCAAACCAAACACCACTTCACGCTGCAATGGGTTGGTGGAGTTATAGAAGTGCACAATGGCATTCTTCGCACCTTGCAAACATTCATAGGTGCGCTTGATGAGTTCAGGGCGACACTGCACGAGTACCTGAATGGTGACGTCATCAGGGATGAGATCTTCTTCGATGATCTGGCGCACGAAGTCAAAGTCGGGCTGGCTTGCAGAAGGGAATCCCACTTCGATTTCCTTGAAGCCCATGTTGACGAGCGTCTTGAACATACGCATCTTGCGCTCGGGGTCCATGGGGTCGATGAGGGCTTGGTTGCCGTCGCGCAAGTCAACGCTGCACCACAGTGGGGCTTTCGTGATGGTGTTGTTGGGCCAGGTGCGGTCGGCGAGCACAAGAGGAATCCACGGCTTGTACTTCGAGAAGGCCATCTTCTTCGGGGTCACATTCTGTGGTGGCATTTGGGGTTCCTTTGGTGGTTTTCGTCAGGGGAGAAAGTGGTGAGAGCAGGTGAGGTGCAAACAAAAACCCCCTGCCTAGGCAGAGGGTTTCGACAGCAACGATATTCGGCTGCTGCCGTTACATAAGGAGAAGGAGGTTCTTCAGGGTCGTCATCGCTCTTCAGGCTAGACGACAAAAGGACCGTGCGCCACCCCCAAAGAGGCGGGCACGGCCCTTTCGCAGATGGTGTGGTTAGGCGTCGCCCACCAGGAAGTTGCCGAACTGCCATGGGTCGCTGGGGTCCAGCAGATCGCCATGATCAGCCCACTGATTGAAGATGTCCTTGCGGGTCTTCAGCGGGGTCCAATCGGTGGGACCAGAGAACTGGGTGCCGATGTAGGGACGGGCCTTTTCCAAGATGTACTCGTATGGCAAGTCGTCGGGAACACAGAGGCCGTTGTTGGGCTCGTCGATCATCCACTGAATTGCAGAGATGATGGACGCTGCAACCTGCAAAGTGGTTGCACTCTGATGTGGCAAAACGGAACGAGCTTCTTCAATCGAGAGAAGTGAACCTGTCCACCAACCGGTGAAGTCATGACCAAGAAGGAGTACACCCAACTCATCGCGACCGCTAATGATTTCGTCATTCAGCAAGCGTTGCTTTGGCTGCATTTCCCAGTCACGCATCTGCAACTCACGAACGGATGCAATCGCATCGTTTGATGGGCAGTACGCATAGTGAACGGTCGGGCGATAGATGTCGACGCCATTTTCATCGCGCACGGTGAGGTGATGGCACATTGTGTACGCCTCGCCGTGTCGAATCACCATGCCGTGTGTTTCACCACATGGCACCCATGAACGCACAAGTGTGTTCATGCCTGGCTGAGCGATACAGATCTGATTGCTCGGACCATCGTCTTCGTGCTTGTAACCACGAGGAGGCAAACGCTTCTCATGTGTTCCCCAACCAAGTTCAGCAGGTGCGATGCCTTCTTCGTAGAAGCCATCAACTGACCAAGTGTTGACGAACTCGTTGACTTCCTTTGGCTTGTTGGAAATCTGCGTGTCTCGTTCGGAGATGTGAATGACCTTTGTGCCGGTGAGCATTGCGAGCTTGTTGAACTCACCATTTGCCAACGCATCTTCCAAACCTGCCTTGCGATCACCAGCGAGACCCTCGGCGAGAATCTTTGTGGTGATTTCTGCAAGTGCCTGCTTCACGAAGTGGCTCACAAGGCCAGGGTTTGCACCATGTTCAAGTACTGCTGTCGGGCCACTGTTGCCGCCCCAGGCATCCACCATCTTGCGCAACGACTGGTGACGCACATAGAGAGTGCGATCCAGAGGATGCGTCGCGGCCATGTCCTCATACGGGTCCCACAATTCAACGGAGGTATTGAGATAGCGAACGCCGTTCTCGTGACACCACGTCAAAATTGTTGGAGCATCAATGTTCCACGCAAGGTCAAGCAGCATGTCGCCGTCAGACAATCGTGCGGAAAGAAACTCGTCGAGATTTTCTGGAGTGACGCGTCCAATCTCATACTGCACACCCTGAGCAATGAGATCAGCGATGCGATCGCGGTTATCGAGGAAGTCGACAACTGTGATGCTTTTCGGGTCAATCTTCACGTCTCGAACGAGAAGGGGGAGTGTGCATTGAGCAACACCGCCACAACCCAAGACAAGGATGCGACGGGGGATGAGAGGTGTGACTGAACCGTTAATGGGTATCAATCACCTGATGAGTGCGCTGCAGCGCGGGGGTGAGTTGTGCCTTCATAGGAGTGGAAAAACTAACGGAAAGCGCCCCGCAACGCACTACTTCTGCAGGAATGTTCATGTTTGCTTCAATCAGATGCGGGAGAACCCATTGATTACCAATTAGTAACGGTTTGCGCCGATACGGTTGAGGACTGTCATGACCAATACCCCCATTTCAACGCCCACGGGATTCGCCGCACTTGGTGTGCCACCCGAGGTCGATAAGGGTCTTGCGGCCGCTGGTTTCGCCGCTCCCTTCGCCATCCAAACTGAAGCCATTCCTGTTGCCATGCGTGGTGTCGACCTGTGCGGTCGAGCACGAACTGGTTCTGGCAAGACATTGGCCTTTGGTGTACCGATGCTCTCGCGTATTTCGAAGTTCAACAAAGTGCGTGCGCCACGGGGGTTAGTTCTTGTGCCGACGCGCGAGCTTGCATTGCAAGTTGCTGAGGTGTTGCAACCGATTGGCAAAGAGTGTGACCGCGTTGTGTTGCCTGTGTACGGCGGTGCATCTCGTGAAGATCAGGTGGATGCACTTGAAAAGGGTGTTGACATCATCGTTGCAACACCACTTCGCCTCATTGACCTCATGAAGGGCGGGGAGGTTGAGATGGGTGACGTTCAATGCGTCGTTCTCGACGAAGCCGACCGCATGGCTGATGACGGCTTCACACCACAAGTTGAATGGGTGTTGCGTCATGTCACTGGCGAACACCAGACGATGTTGTTCTCGGCAACGCTTGACGGCCAGGTAGGCAACCTCGTGCGTCGTTACATGAAGGACCCAGAAGAGGTTTCCATTGATGCGCCCACAGACACAGTGGGCACGATGCATCACTTGTTCTTAGCTATTCACAAAATGGACAAAGACAAAGTCATCGCTGCGATTGTGGAAAGCACGGGCAAGACCGTGGTGTTCTGCGACACGAAGCGTTTGTGCGACCGCGTGACAGAGAACTTGCAAGATCTTGGTGTGAACGCTGCGGCGATTCACGGTGACCTCACCCAGGCTGCACGTGAGAAGGCGATTGTTCGCTTCACGAATAATGACTTGAAAGTTCTCGTGGCAACCGATGTCGCTGCTCGCGGTATCGACATTGACGATGTGGAGTGCGTGGTGCATTACGTACCACCCATCGACACAAAGGCGTACTTGCACCGCTCGGGCCGTACCGCGCGCGCCGGTCGCGATGGTTGGGCGGTCACTTTGGCTGAGTACAACCAGCACACCACCTGTCGCATCATCCAGCGTGCATTGCGTTTGGCAACGAACCCGCCGGTGGAAGTGTTCTCCAACGACAAGCGCCTGCAGGATTTGAACCTCTTCTTATAGGCCTCCTGTGGCTGTCGGCCAAGACTGCTGCGGCAGGGTCGAAACGGCTGAGAACCTTCGCTCACCCTTCTGAAAGAATGGAACGGTTGTTTCGGAAGGGGTCAGATGGCGCGCAGTACTGATGTTGGGTTGAAGATTTCGTTTGTCGAGTCTCTTGCCGACATTGTCGTGCCCGTTGTTCAGTACCTCAACGAATCCGATGTCGCTCGTGATCTCTTTGATGTTGATCACCTAGTTGTTCCCAATGCGGGTGTGCGTGCATGGTTGCTGCAGCAGATTGCGTCGCAGGTAGGCACCAGCGCACTAGGCAACGATGGTGTTGCTGCAAACGTGTCCATCAAATACCTGGGTGAACTCGATGCCCTCATTGGTCGACGCAATATGGGTGCAGATCCATGGGCAGTCGGTCCGCTGTCGATGACAGTCCTCAGCGTCATCAATAAGTACTCGGGCTCGTTCACCTCTCATATTGATCGCATGGACGGTGGCTTAAAAGCTGCGCGACTGATGTCGGACCGATTCGATAAGTACCACGCTCGTCGCCCATCGATGATTGTGGAGTGGGAAGCGGGTCGTCCCAATCTTTCGCCAATCGTTGGTGCAGATGCTGGCAACGGCGAACACACCATTCAAGCTGTGGCGCTTGATGCATCAGATGTGTGGCAGTTCGATCTGTGGCGCCTTGTGCGTGAAGAAGTAGGTGTTGAGCCATGGCCAGTCTTGGTCGAAAACATGCTGGCGAATCCTGCGCTCGTTGACACAGAGAATCTGCCGCCGCGCATCCTGGTGGTGGGCCTTCAATCACTCAGCGTTCGACATGTGCGTGCATTGCAGTTGTTGTCGCATCACATGGCCGTCGAAGTCGTGCTGGTGCATCCATCGCCGGCATTGGCATCGCAGTGGGCGCTCGATGCTGCGCGTGTTCCATTGTCTGCTGGCATCGCTCCAGATCCAATTCGAACCAATACATTCGACGACAACATCGACTCTATGGTGTCCATGTGGTTGCGCGGCGCGCACGATGCTCAGATGGTGTTGGCATCACAAGGTGTTTCGCCGGCATTGCAGCAACTACCGGTAACCACACCCTCACGAGACCTTTTGCATTCGTTGCAGAACTCTGTTCGTCAGGGTGTTGCCGATGAGATTTCGTTTGCACCTGGCGACCGTTCGTTCCAGGTGCATCGTGCACATAACTTGGGCCGACAAGTGGAGATTGCGCGTGATGCAATTCTTCATGCATTTCACGACATCAAAAATCTTGAGCCCCATGAAGTGGTCGTTGTTTGTGCAGATGTTGAAGCGGCATCGCCATTGCTTGATGCTGCATTTGGTCGCGAGGTAGGCGGGAAGCCATTGCCGTTCATCGTGGCTGACCGTGGACTTCGTCATGTCGACGAAGGCGCGTCGTTACTCAACAACTTGCTCACGGTGGTGACAGGTCGTTTCAGTATCACCGACATCATGACTGTGGCTGCATCGCCACTGGTCATGCAAAAATTTGGGGCTTCTACAGATGATGTGTCGTCGTGGTATCGACTGATTGAACGAACACGAATTCGTTGGGGCGCATCGGCAGAACATCGCCAGCGCAAAGGCGTGCATTCTGAAGAGAATGCTCATACGTGGATATCTGGTTTGCAGCGTGCGTTAGTTGGTGCATTGCTGCCGGATGCAGAACCAGATATTGATTTCGGCGGGGCAGTGCCATTGCAAGATCTAGATGCTGCAGACCTTGAATCGATTGGGCGCTTGTCGGCGATTGTTTCGGCCATGTCATCGCTTGAGCAGTGGGCAAACACCACGTCAGAATTGCCGGTCATTGAATGGGCCGATGC
>CALBSD010000028.1 GCA_937927625.1 uncultured Actinomycetes bacterium
ACAACAGCATCGTTGTTCCTCAGCGAATTCGCTGGCTCAACACCTTGGGTGCACATCGACATGGCTGGCCCCATGGAATCAGACGGTGACAATGGCTGGTTGAACCGCGGTGCAACTGCTTATGGCACACGCCTCATGATTGACTTCTGCGCCAACTTCACAAAGCCTGGTCGCAAGAACAAGTAATCAGTTCTGTAGGGGAATCAACTTCTCTGCAGCATCTGCAAGGTGATTGTTCCATTCGTTGACTGACTTCGGTTCAACGGATGGAATCACAACAAACTTGGACGCACCCACGGCCACGAACTTTTCAATGCTGGACGCAAGTGAATCCCAGCTATTAGGAACCAGTGTGGTGATGTCCTCTACGTCTGGACGACGCTGCTTCAAACCTGCCAGCAGGGCAGCAGGTGGTTCGCCAATGGTGTACGGAATCAGTACGCCGAAATGTTCTGGGTCAATCTCACGGTTGTGTTCAGCGGCCACTTCGTTCACGGTCTTCCACCGTGGTGCAACATCTTCGGGTGTGACGAACGAAGGAAGCCAACCATCGGCAAGTCGACCAACACGCTTGAGTTCACTCTCTGCAAATCCACCCAGCCACACTTCGGGTGGGCTCTGAAATGGCTTTGGTTCCACGCGCAGATTGTCGTAGTTGTAATAGTCGCCATGGAAAGTAACTGATTCATCTGACCAACATGATCGGACGACGGCGAGTGCTTCGTTAAACATCTTGGCTCGTTGTGTGCGCTCAACGCCGAACGCTTGTTGTTCGTGTGGGTCGGCAACTCCAAGACCAAAGGCGGGGAGAAGGCGACCACCCGACATGCGGTCGAGAGTGGCGAGTTCTTTTGCGAGCACAATCGGATTGCGCCCAGGAAGCACCATCACGCTCATGCCGAACTTCAGCTTCTTGGTACGTGCTGCTGCCATCGACATTGCGACTAGCGGATCAGGTGCCTCACCGCCGATGCGTTCGCTCAGCCACAAACTGTCAAACCGCAATTGTTCCAGAGTGTCAACGACATCCAGAAAGCTGGTGTCGTTGAGTTTTGTTCGCACCCCAAGGCCATATCCCACGCGTACTTTCACGCTTCCATGCTTGCACACACCCCCGCGCGCAATAGCCTCGGTGCATGGCTGAAACCCAGGTATTTGACCCATTCGCACAGTTCCGTCTTGATGGAAAGGTCGCCATCGTCACCGGCGCCTCCTCCGGACTCGGTGCACGATTCGCCAAGGTGCTTCATGCCGCTGGTGCGACAGTTGTTGTGACGGCGCGTCGTATTGATCGTCTTGAATCGTTGTGTGCGTCATTGCCCGGCTCACTTGCAGTGCAATGTGACGTTGCAGTGGCAGAGCAGCGCGAAGCAATGGTGCATAAAGTCGTTGACACTTTTGGCACCGTTGACATTCTTGTGAACAACGCTGGCATCGGCATTGTGAAGGCCGTCGAGCATGAAACACTTGAAGACTTTGAAGACGTATTGCAAGTGAACACCACTGCGGTATGGCATCTCGCAAAATTGTGTGGCGAGTACATGGTGAAGCAAAAGTCCGGTGTCGTGATCAACGTGGCGAGCATCCTCGGCCTCATTGGTTCAACACCGATCAAGCAGGTCAACTATGTGGCCAGCAAACACGCAGTCATCGGCATTACGAAAGAACTTGCATTGCAGTGGGCACGCAAGGGTGTTCGCGTGAACAGTCTGTGCCCAGGCTGGTTCCTCACAGAAATGACTACAGGTATGGAATCTGATGCTGGTTCGCAAGCTCTTATTAAGGCTAACTCGCCAATCCCACGTATGGGTGAGGAACATGAACTTGATGGTGCACTTCTCTTCTTGGCAAGCAGTGCCTCATCATTTATGACGGGACAGTCATTGGCCATCGATGGTGGATGGACCACCCGATGACCGACCAACCTGGCGCGATGAGCGCACGCGAGGCCATTACGGCGCCTGGCGTGCGGCCTCTATTAATTTCCAGCATGGTTCTCACCATTGGTGTGATGTTGCAGGCAGCGGCTCTCGGCAAGCACGTGTATGACATCACTGGTTCGGAGATGTCAATTGGTCTTTTGGGTCTTGCTGAATTTCTTCCGGCTGCAGCGTTGGTGCTCATCACCGGAACGGTTGCAGACCGTTTGAACCGCAAGAAGGTTTCGCTCGTTGCAACTTTTGGCGAGTTTCTTTGCTCAATCTTGTTGATGATTTACGCATTGAATGTTGCCGAGCCTGATGGTCATGGCTCAGCGATGCCGATCTTCGTTATCGCATTCTTGTTCGGCGCGTCACGTGCATTCCTCTCGCCGGCATTGCGCCCTATCGCAGCAATGATTGCGCCTGAAGGTGGACTTCCTCGCGTGATTGCTTTTTACAGCGCAACGTGGACAGGCGCAGCCATCATTGGGCCTGCAATTAGTGGCTTTTTATATGCAGTAGACCCTGCGCTTGCATATGGTGCTGCCGCTGTTCTGATTTTGTGTGGCATGTCTGCTTTAGCAATGGTTACGTTGCCGACTGTGACTGAGCCTATTGAGAAACAACCTCGCCCCACCTTGCGCGATGCGGTTGAAGGACTCGTGTTTATTCGTCGCACGCCGGTGTTGTTGGCTGCAATCTCTCTTGACTTGTTCGCAGTGTTATTTGGCGGTGCGGTGGCGTTGTTGCCTGTTATCGCCGAAGAACAACTTCACGTCGGCGACGTTGCGTACGGGTGGTTGCGTGCAGCAGGTGGTCTGGGTGCAGCTGCAATGGCAGTGTTCCTAGCGTTCCGCCCAGTGCGCCGACATGTTGGTCGTGTGCTGTTGTGGGTTGTCGCCATTTTCGGTCTCGCCACCATTGCGTTAGGTACAACCCACACGTATTGGATCGCATTTGCCGCAATGGTGATTGCATTTGCAGCTGACATGGTCAGTGTGTTCATTCGCAGTTCACTTGTTCCGCTTGTTACTCCTGATGACAAGCGTGGACGTGTGTCGGCAGTGGAGAACGTCTTCATTGGCGCATCGAATGAACTGGGTGCATTTGAATCCGGTGCAGTGTCGAGTCTCGCGGGTACACCTGCAACGGTTGTTGGTGGTGGCATCGCCACGATCGCTATCGCAGGTATCTGGTGGTTGGCATTCCCATCCCTTCGCAATGTGGATCGTTTCGAAGATTTGGAAGACCGCGCCGAGTAATCTCGCCACATGGCAGAAATTCTGAACAAGGTCGAAGAAAAAGTTGGCAAGTTAGCCAAGCGAGGCATTGTCTCTGAATTCAAAGAGTTCGTGAACCGCGGCAACGTGGTGGACGTTGCTGTTGCATTCGTCATGGGTGCTGCATTCAAGACAGTGGTCGACTCCTTCGCCGGCAGTGCGACAAGCCCCGGAATCTTGGGTGGTCTCATTGGCGCCGTCTTTGGAGGGAAGCAGCCTGACTTCTCCAAGAAGGTCTTGAACATTCACGGCAGTGATATTCCGCTCGGAGCATTTGCGACAGCGTCCATGAACTTCTTCTTCGTGGCGCTCGTTTTATTCGGCGTTGTGAAGTTGTACAACCGCTTCCGCGACAAGACCACGGAAGAAACTCCCGCTGGTCCAAGCACCAACGATCTTCTCGTAGAGATTCGTGATGAGTTGCGTGCTGCTCGCGGTGAAAGCAACAAATAAGTAAATCGGTATGGGGCTGCCCCAAGAAGAGGGTGCCCAGGCAATAGCCTGAAGGGTTCATGTTGTCCCTTCGCAATCGCTCAGTTCTTGGTATTTTCGCCATTTCGATGCTGATTTCTGCTTGCTCTGTCACTGGCGGGGCTAACGGCCAGAACGTGCTGCAAAACGTCGGTCGAATTCCGGGCATTGCGACATCTGGCGGTGACCTCATTATCGACGGACAGCGCGCTTCTCTTTCTTCATTGGAAGGCGCAACTCTTGGTGCAAACGCAGCGGGGAATCGCTTGCTCGTCATCGGCGACTCCGTCCTTGCGGGATCAGCCAGTCGTTATGGCGGTGCGATGTGCTCAGGACTTGTTCCTTTAGGTTGGCGAGTTGCTGTGGAAGCTGAAGCGGGTCAGATGGTTGGCTTTGGTCGCACAGTGTTGAAGGACCGTATTTACGAAGGCTGGGATGCAGGAGTTGTCTTCCTTGGCACGAACTACGGCGGTAGTCAAAAGAATTACGACCGCGACCTCACCGCAATTGTGGAAGCGCTTGCACCACGCCCCACTTTGTTGCTGACAGCGACATTGAATCGTCCCACCATGCAGCAGGTGAACGAAACAATTCGCACGGTGGCATCGAAGTATTCCAATGTGTCAGTTCTCGACTGGGGCACCACTTCCATTCAGCCCGGTCTGTTGAACCGCGATCGTGTGCACCCCACCGATGCAGGGCGACAGGTTCTTGTTGCATCCATTGCTGCAGCATTAGGTACGGCACCAGAAACACCTGGCGCATGTCTTCCTTCGAAGTACACCGATGACTCACTGGTGACTAGTGGAGTCATGCCGTCAACCACGATGCCTGGTGCAACGATTCCAATGAATTCGACAACTCTGCCCGGGGTAACGACGACTCTTCCCACAAATGCAAGTTCCACCACAACGGTGACGTCAGGCATGACAACCACAACGGTTCGTCGATAATGCTCCAAGTTCAAAACCTCACTGTTGAAGTGGGCGGGCGCAACGTAGTGGAGGGCGCAACGTTCACGATCATGGCCCGCGACAAAGTGGGCATTGTTGGGCGTAACGGTGCTGGCAAAACCTCGATGTTCAAAGTGCTTGGTGGAGAGGCAGAGCCTGCTGCTGGCAAAGTCACCCGCACCGGCATGTACGGCTATTTGTCGCAAGATCCGCGTACGTCGAAAGAGATGGAAGCAAAGCCTGCAATTGCTCATGTGTTGTCGGGTCGCAATATCGATGGAGATCTCGAGCGTCTTGAGAAGTTGCGCATCGCAATGGAAGAAGATGCCGACGAACGCAATGTGACGCGGTATGTGAAAGCAGAAGAAGCGTTCAACTTGAAGGGTGGCTATTCCGCTGAGAGCGAAGCGCGTTCGATTGCTGCTGGTTTGGGCTTGCGCCCTGATCGTCTCGACTTGGCTCTTGGTGTTCTCTCTGGTGGCGAGCGCCGCCGTGTTGAACTGGCACGCATTCTGTTTGCAGGTAGCGACATGTTGCTATTGGACGAACCAACAAACCACTTGGACATTGACGCAAAAACCTGGTTGCTGAACTTCCTGCGCAATTACAAGGGTGCATTGTTGGTGATTAGCCACGACCTTGAATTACTCGACGAAGCAATTACTCGCGTGTTGCACCTTGACCGCCCCGACGAAGATGACATTGGTGCGGTGTATGAGTACCGCGGCACATACAGCCAGTACAAGCGCTCACGTGCAGAAGATGAAGCTCGCGCAGAGAAGAAAGCAATGATGCAGGCCAAAGAGGTTGCACGGTTGCAAGATGTTGTGGATCGTTTCGGTGCTAAGGCCACGAAAGCAACGATGGCGCACAGCATTGAAAAGCGCATCGCACGTATTGAGTCTGAAGGTACGGGCGTGCGCAAGAAAGATCGCGTTCTCAATGTGAAGTTTCCCGACCCACCGCAAAGTGGTGTCACGGTGTTGACCACCAAGGGACTCAGTAAGGGTTACGGCGGACCGCCGGTGTTCGAAGATGTTTCCTTCGACATTGGTAGGGGAGACCGCTTGCTTGTTCTTGGTCTCAACGGTGCAGGTAAGACTTCTTTGTTACGTATTCTTGCGGGAGCAACGGAAGCAAACCTTGGCGACTTCGAATGGGGTTATCAGGTCAATGTTGGGTACTTCGCACAGGAGCATGACACGTTGGACCCCACGCAGTCTCTGATGTGGCACATGCGTCGTGAGTTGCCTTCGGGTAGTCCGCTGACAGAAACTCAGTTGCGTGCATTGCTGGGCATGTTTGGCTTGCAAGGCGACAAGGTGTTCCAGGAATCTGGTTCATTGTCTGGCGGTGAGAAGACCAAGCTCACGCTGGCGATGTTGATGGTGGGCCGCAATAACACCTTGCTGTTGGACGAACCGACGAACAACCTCGACCCTCATAGTCGCGAAGCAGTGGCCGGTGCATTGGAGTCCTGGAAGGGCACCATCATCATGGTGAGCCACGACGAAGAATTCGTGCAGCGCTTGAACCCCACAAAGGTCATCTTGATGCCAGACGGCCAAGTGGACTACTTCAGCAAGGAATGGCTGGACCTCGTCAGCCTCTCGTAACCCATTGCTCCTGGACTTGACGGGAGTAGTTACTGAGTAACTATACTCGGTAACTATGGCGATACGCGAAGGACTTCTGGCAGCACTTTCTCACGGTGCACGCAATGGATATCAGATCAAATCTGATTTTGAGACCATCACTGGTGGTGTGTGGAAGCTCAATGTTGGGCAGGTGTATACGACGTTGGAACGCCTTGAACGGGACGGCCTGGTTGAAGTGGATAGCGAAGTTGAGGGGAAAACATACGTCATGACTTTGGATGGTCGCGCTGAGCTTGCACGGTGGTGGGAGGCAGCAGACATCGATAGTCCTCCGCCACGTGACGAGCTGATGTTGAAAATTTTGACCGCTCTCGATGGAGGAAATGAATTTGCTCTCAAAGTGGTCGAGAAGCATCGAAGTGTTCTGACAACCCTGCTGCAAGAGCGCCGTCAAAATATGCGCGCCAATACTGAAACTGCAGATTGGCTGGCCGTGCAGTTAGTGAACGATGCGTTGATGTTCCGAGCTGAAGCAGATCTTCGTTGGCTTGACCAGTGTGAATCTCGCATCATCAAGATGGAGAAATCAAAATGAGCACGTCTGTCCTGCAGTACATCGATGTTGTGAAGAGTTATGGAGAAGGTGAACTTCAGACACGAGCTTTGACGGATGTATCTCTCAGTATTGAGCCGGCTGAGTTCATCGCCATCATGGGACCAAGTGGTTGCGGCAAAAGCACACTCCTTCACCTTGCAGGGGGTTTGGAAGACGCAACGGCTGGTCGGGTCTTGGTAAAAGGTTCCGATATTTCGATGATGTCGAGAATTGAAAAGGCAACTTTGCGTCGTCAGGAAGTTGGATACATCTTTCAGAAACTCAATCTGATTCCTTCATTAACTGCGATGGAGAACGTCATGCTTCCGCTTGAGTTGGATGGAGTATCCAAAAAACAAGCTCGAGAGAGAGCGCAGAGCGTGATTGAAGATCTCGGTCTTACTCACAATCTGGATCGATATCCATCGGAATTCTCCGGAGGACAACAGCAGCGAATCGCTATTGCACGTTCACTTGTAGCGCAACGGTCGCTCTTACTTGCTGATGAGCCAACTGGAGCCTTGGACACGGTCAACGCCGACGAAATTATTGAGATCATGGCGCAACTTCCAAAGTTGTATGGCACCTCAGTTGTTCTTGTGACTCATGAACCGAGATTTGCAAGTTGGGCGGACAGGGTCGTGTTTCTACGTGACGGTCGAATTGTTGACGAAACTAATTCTTCCTCCAATGGCAAGGGCTAGGGGATATGGCGCTTGCAACACGAATTGCGTTTCGAGAAGTAAAGAAACGGAAAGGACGCACTGCATTAGTTGCAGCTCTGGTTGCCTTACCACTCGTCGCGATACTTCTGATTTCCACATATATCAACACCACAAATCTTTCAAGTGAGCAACGGTTTGCCCGCGAGTTCGGAACAGCAAATGTGGCCTTTGATGGATATGGATTTATCCCGGAGGGGAAACAGAATCAGTTACGAGACGTTCTGACGGGAAACCTTGGCAATGAAACGGTTTTTGAAAATTATTCATTTTGGTCTCGACCTTTATTGGTGGATTCCTCTTCTGTTTCAGAAAACTCTCGTGGGAAATACGTTCGAATTGAGGAACGTACATCTGATGCAGCCATTCGTAAAAATGTGATTTCGCTCAGAAGTGGGCGATGGGCTTCTAGTCAGAATGAAATAGCAGTATCAGAATCACTCGCAAGAACTTGGAAACTATCTATTGGCCATTCATTGATGTTGGAGATGCCGCAACTCAATCTGAAAGTTGTTGGCATCATTCGCACGCACTATCAGCTCAGGGACGCGGTTGTCTTTGTTCCCGCAGATAGCGGCTTATCGGTTCCGAATACTCGTAAGACCAGTCGGCTTCTAGTTCAGACATCGCGCCCAATCTTGGAGACAGACCTCGCGGAAATATCACGGAAGACGCAATATTTTGACGGGGATGATGATCTGAAGGCCACGTTCGACATGTCGATATTGCCGAGTACTTATGGGAGTCCCGCCGGAATCCTCAGTTGGATTGCAGTAATGACGGTGATTGCTCTGGCAGTTATGGCCGTATTGATCTCAGCTGCATTCGCCACGAGTGCTCGTCGACAGCTGACGACCATCGGGCAACTCTCCGCAAATGGGGCTCAGGGAAGATTGATACAGCGTGCACTTGCATGGCAAGGAGTCTGGAGTGGACTCGGTGGAGTCATTGTTGCAGCCGGCATCGTTGCGTCCGTATTGACGCTTGGCAAGAGTCAGATGGATTCGTTGGCGGGGTATTCCATTAGCGGCATCAAGATTCCGGTCTATGAATATGTTTTTGCTGGTTGTCTAGCGGTCGTGGCCTCGATGATTGCTGCGTGGTTACCGTCGCGTACGGCGGCTCGTACAAGTGTTTTAGATGCATTGGCTGGACGCCGAGGAGAACTTCCGGTTCGGCGCTCATTGCTTCCGTTGGGTCTTTTGTTTTTTGGTTCGGGAGTCGGCCTGGAGTTTTTGGTGGCTCTTGGGGTTCAAAACTCGACAGGTAATTCAGATCCCTTTCTGGTCGCAGGAAGTATTGGTGGGTTACTCATCCTTGCGGGGGTCTGCTGCATGGGTCCCGTTGTCATTTCAGTATTCAACAAAATCGGAGAAAAATCCTCAGGGGTAATGCGCTTGATGGCCCGAGGCCTGGCTCGCAATCGCTCCCGAAGTGCGGCAGTGGTTGTCTCAATTGCGACCTTTTCTGGACTTGGCATAGCAATCGCGATGGGCGCGACTTCTGGTGCACAGCCATACGTCAATACGTACTATCCGAACAATGTTGTAGGTGTGACATCCGAAAAGTGTGGGGACACTTATCAAGGTCGACCATTTGAATGCACACCTCAACGCGCAAAGCCTGAATTTGAAAATTCAATTTTAAAAATCTTGAAGACAGCAGGCAATGTGAAGCAGGTCAGCGTTGACTATGCACAACCAAAAAATATTGACTCAAATTTTTTCGTGCAAGATCAAAGCGGGGTTGACGGCAAATTGCTGACTGAAAAAATTCTCGTTGCAAACTCAAAAATTCTTGAATTCATCAAGATGAGCGAACGGGATCTCAAGAACTTCAATCGAGTTGGAATTGTCTACGCTTTCGATCCGGCAATGAGAAAGCTGTATCAACCTGCGGGGCCCTATTCTGCAAAAGATGGACTCATAGTTCCGTTGAAAACGGGTGTTGTGCGTTATCCGATGTATCTATTGCGTGATGACGCCGAGTCGTGGGGTAGGTGGCCCATTTTGATTACTGAAAAACGAGCAAATGAAATCGGGTTCACAATATTTAGGGATTCAGCTCGTCTTTTCGTAGCCAAAACAAAACTTTCAGAGTCGCAGCGAGTTCAAATCGGTTTTGTCCGACAAATTGCCGCCGAGGCCGATGAGAAGGAGATGAGCGTCAAGAACCCTGTAGATCCAGTGTGGATGCCGACTACCGATTTTATGTATGCAGACGAATTCAGCCGAGTTTCTGTCCAGTCCGTCTACGCCTTTATTGCAGGAGGTCTTCTTCTGCTTGTTCTCATCATCGTTGCGATAGGGCTGTCGTTAATGTCGACCGAAGGAAAAGATGAGCGAGATGTCCTGCTTGCCGTCGGTGCGAATCCTTCGACACTTTCAAAACTTGCGGGTCTTCGTGCGTTCTGGCTGAGTTTCCTCGGTTTGCTTATCGCAATTCCTGTTGCAGTCATTCCTATGTCGGTCGTTCTAAAAGCAGGAGCTGATCCGGGAACTAACCCCATACGTATTCCTTGGTCATTGTTCGCCCTTCTTGGGACTGTTCCGTTGATTGCTTATGTAGTGGCACGATTTTCAAGTGCTCTTGCTCAAATCATCCGTCCGATTCATGTCTCGAACGCTCAGTTTGAATAGCACCCCTGATACCGTCAAGGCTTATGAAAATTGGCATTTTTGGTGGGGCAGTAAACGACGGAACGATTGATGATGTCGTTGCTGAGGCTCGTTCTGCAGAGCAAGACGGTTTCGCGAGCTACTGGGCTCCCAACATCTTCGGACACGATGCGCTGACCGCATTGGCTGTTGTTGGTCGTGAAGTTCCTCGTATCGAGTTGGGCACCTCAGTGGTCCCGACATACCCTCGTCACCCACATGCCATCGCGCAGCAGTGCCACACAGTGGCTGCCGCTTCAGGAAATCGCCTCACATTGGGTATTGGTCTCAGCCACAAGATCGTGATCGAGAACATGCTCGGTATGTCATACGACAAGCCAGTGCGTCACCTTCGTGAATACCTCAGCGTTCTCATGCCGTTGTCGCGCAATGAACCTGCCAACTTCGACGGCGAGACATACAAGGTGCACGGTGGCATCGCTGCTAAGGGCTCCAATGGCTTCGGTGTTGTTGTCGCAGCACTTGGTGAGCAGATGCTTCGCGTGACCGCAGCAATGGCTGACGGAACACTCACATGGTGCACCGGCCCAGCAACACTTGCCGAACACACCATCCCCACCATCACACGCGCAGCAGATGAACTTGGTCGCCCAACACCTCGCGTGATTGCGGCATTGCCAGTGTGCGTCACCACCGACAAGGCGGCCGCTGCAGAACGCGCCGCCAAGGTGTTCGCCGTGTACGGCACCCTGCCTAGCTACCGCGCCATGCTCGACCGTGAAGGTGCAGCAGGTCCAGCCGATATTGCAATCACTGGCACAGTGTCGGAAGTACAAGATCGCATTGCAGCACTTGCAGCAATCGGAGTCACCGACTTCGCCGCTGTCGAGTTCGGTGCAACACCAGAAGAAATCGCTGAGACACGCGCAGCAGTGAAGGGCCTTCTCTAATGGCAACACTTTTTGACACCGTCACATTCGCCCACGGTCCTTCACTGAAAAACCGCTTTATGTTGGCGCCGCTGACGAACTCTCAAAGTGGTGCTGATGGCGTCCTCTCCGATGATGAGTATCGCTGGCTCACCATGCGTGCCGAAGGTGGCTTTGCTCTCACAATGACATGTGCATCGCACGTGCAGGCAGTGGGTCAGGGTTTCCCTGGACAGCTTGGTTGCTTTGATGACTCACACATTCCAGGTCTTGCTCGTTTGGCCGAAGGTATCAAGCAACAGGATTCTCTCGCTGTTGTGCAATTGCATCACGCAGGACGCCGTTCACCAAAGGAGCTCATTGGCACAGACCCAGTGAGCTCTGGCGTTGACGAAAAAATGGGCTCTCGTGCCATGACCACCGCTGAAGTCGAGCAGATGATTGAAGATTTCATCTCTGCTGCAATTCGCGTGCAGAAGGCTGGCTTCCAAGGCGTAGAGCTTCACGGAGCTCACGACTACCTCATCTGCCAGTTTCTCAATGAAGAACTCAACAAGCGTCGCGACAAGTTCGGTGGCTCTCTAGAAAACCGCGCGCGCGTTCTCTTCAACATTGTTGCTGGCATTCGCGATTGCTGTGGTGAAGATTTCCATATCGCAGTCCGCCTCTCGCCCGAGCGTTTCGGCATGAAGACATCCGACATCATTCAGGTGTTCAAGCGTCTTGTGAAGGAAGGCAACGTCGACATGATCGACATGTCTTTATGGGATTGCTTCAAGTTGGGCGCCGATGAAGAGTTCGCCGATCAGCGTCTCATCGACATCTTCGCCAACCTTGAGCGTGGCGATGTGAAGTTGGCTGTTGCTGGCAAGTTGTACACCGCAGAAGACATGCAGAAGTGCATCGATGCCGGTGCCGACATCGTGGCCGTTGGTCGCGCTGCAGTCACAAATCATGACTTCCCATTGCAGACTCGCAACAATCCGAAGTTTGTGATGCGCGAGCTTCCTGTTCCTCGTGCAACATTGCGAGAAGAAGGTCTCAGCGACACCTTCATTCAGTACATGGGCAACTGGCCCGGCTTCGTCGAAGCCGAATAGTGAGCCCCCAGTAACGAATTACTTGTGCAGGTTCACGGGCGTGCCCGTGGTGCCCACCTGATCAAAGAAGTCATTGCCCTTGTCGTCAACAACGATGAAGGCGGGGAAGTCCTGAACTTCAATCTTCCACACTGCTTCCATGCCAAGTTCTGGGTACTCCAGCACTTCCACTTTGGTGATGCAATCTTGTGCAAGACGAGCTGCAGGACCGCCAATGGAGCCCAAGTAGAAACCACCATGTGCGTTGCACGCGTCGGTCACTTGTCGTGACCGGTTGCCCTTCGCCAGCATGACAAATGAGCCGCCTGCTGCTTGGAAATCTTCCACGTAGCTATCCATACGCCCAGCAGTTGTAGGTCCGAATGAACCAGAGGCCATACCTTCTGGGGTCTTTGCTGGACCTGCGTAATACACGGCGTGATCCTTCATGTATTGAGGCAAGCCCTGGCCAGCGTCAAGACGTTCCTTCAACTTTGCATGTGCAATGTCGCGTGCAACAACGACGGGGCCAGTAAGCATCACGCGAGTCTTCACGGGGTACTTGCTGAGTGTTGCGCGGATCTGATCCATTGGCTGGTTGAGGTCGATGTGTACCACTTCGTCGCTGAGATCATCATGCGTGACTTCAGGAAGGAACCGTGCAGGATCTGTCTCAAGCGCCTCGATAAAGATGCCGTCTTTGGTGATCTTGCCAAGTGCTTGGCGGTCTGCGCTGCACGACACTGCGAATGCAACGGGGCAACTTGCGCCGTGGCGCGGCAAACGGATCACGCGTACGTCGTGGCAGAAATACTTGCCACCGAACTGTGCGCCGATTCCGGTCTCTTGCGAAAGCTTCAGAACTTTTGCTTCAAGTTCAATGTCGCGGAAGCCATTGCCAAGGTCGCTTCCTTGTGTAGGAAGTGAGTCGAGGTAATGCGTGCTTGCAAGCTTTGCTGTTTCCACTGCCTGCTCTGCTGATGTTCCACCGATGACGACTGCAAGGTGATACGGAGGACATGCTGCGGTGCCCAAGCTGATCAACTTTTCAAAGATCCACGGAAGAAGCGTCTTCTCATTGAGCAATGCCTTGGTCTCTTGGAAGAGGTAGCTCTTGTTTGCAGAGCCGCCACCTTTGGCCATGAAGAGGAACTTGTACGCGTCGCCGTCAACAGCACTGATCTTGATTTCTGCAGGAAGGTTGTTGCCGGTGTTCTTCTCTTCGTACATCGAGATGGGTGCCATCTGGCTATAACGCAAGTTGCTTGTTTGGTACGTATTGAAAACACCGCGAGCAATTGCTTCCTCGTCGTTGCCGCCCGACATGACGAACTGGCCCTTCTTGCCCTTGACGATTGCAGTGCCAGTGTCTTGGCACATTGGCAATACGCCGCCGGCAGCAATGCTTGCGTTCTTTAACAGGTCAAGTGCAACGAACTTGTCATTTGCGCTTGCCTCTGGGTCATTCAAAATATTGTTCAACTGCTGCAAGTGGTCACTGCGCAAGAGGTGTGCAATATCGCGCATCGCTGTCTGCGTGAGAAGTGTGATTGCCCCTGGATCCACCTTCAAGAACGTGCCGAGCGGTGTCTCCACTTGCGACACGCCTTCGGTGCTAATCAGCCGGTACTCGGTGGTGTCGGGGCCGAGGGGGAGAATCTCTGTAAATGCGAAATCAGGCATACGCAAAGGCTAGAGCGCAGGCCGTGTTCCAGTCCTATGCGTCTCTGTGGCATTCGCCTTAGGCGCGGGGGTCAAGTGGCCAGTCGTGCTTGGGGTATCGCCCCGCCATGTCCTTGCGCACTTCAGCCCAACTGCCCGTCCAGAAGTTAGGAAGGTCAGCAGTGATCTGAATGGGGCGGTCGGCAGGCGAGAGAAGCTGAATACGCAGGGGAACAGCGCCATTCAGCACGCTGGGGTGTGTGGGCACGCCATAGAGATGTTGCACACGTATTGCAATGGTGGGCGCGGTGGGGTCGGCGTAGTTGATGTCCACTGGGCGGCCGCGAGGAGGTTCATACTTTGCCGGGGCGAGGGACTCCATTGAACTGCTCTTGTCCCAGCCCAAGTTTGATTGCAACACCATGGTGAGGTCGACTGCGGCGAGGTCAGCTTTGCCAGTTGCGCCGGCAAGGTAGGGCAACAGCCATTCGTTCATGGTTGCCATGAGATGTGAGTTGGAAGTCTCGGGCCAATCATCGCCTAAGTGATGACGAAGGAATGCAATGCGCTGACGGAACTGAGTGGCAGCGCCTCCGCCTAAGACAGCCATGCTGGTGGCCTTCACGCGATCCAACAATGCGTCAGTTGTTTCGTCGCCTGCGACAGGTGTGAGATCACGTTCGTCGATACGGATACTGCCGACTTTGCGCACCACGCGTTGCACGAGGTCATCGCGACCTTTATCCCACATCAGATACGACTCAACCTCCACATCGTCGCCGAGTACCGGCGCAATCAGTTCAAGATCAACTGCTGCGGCACGTCGCACGCGCGACACGTTGCGTTGTGCATCAATGTCGGCAGCAACGATGAATTGTTCACGAGCAATGGAATCTTTTGAATCCATGTTCACGCCGCCACCGCCACGCATCACAAACTGACCCGCAGATGAACGCCGCATTGCAAAGCGATCGGGATACGCAGACAGTAGAACTGCGCCACACAGAGAATCCACCATGTCTGCACTGCAGTGAGCGTTGGTATCGATGTTGCTGCGTCGTGCAATGTCTCGTGCAGCATCTCGCACTCGGTGTAACGCACCGCGATCGACCAAGTCGTGACGCTCGATATCCATCACAGCCTTGACACGTACGGCGAGGTCGGTGGGTAAGGAATCAGGTCGTCCACGCATGATGTCGCGCTCTTCCACAAGCGCTGCAACAACACACGCCACCCAACCTTGGGGTGCATACTCACGGTTGCGAGCCACCATCGTGCCGAGGCGTGGATGCAACGGCAGACCGAGTACCTGTCGACCTAATGCGGTGATTGCGCCATTGCTGTCCAGCAAGTGCAACATGGTCAACGTTTCTGTTGCAAGCTTCATGTTGCGTTCCGGTGGCACATCAAGGAATGTCAGTTCACTCAATGGTGTTCCCCACGCTGCAATCTCTAACGCGGGCCCACATAAATCTGCTTGTGTGATTTCTGCGGGCAAATGTGCAAGGCGAGTGGAATCCTCGATGCGGCTCCACAAGCGATACGCCACGCCCTCTTTCACGCGTCCTGCACGACCACTGCGTTGTTCGGCACTGGCGCGTGACGATGTCACCGTGACGAGTTCGGTGAGTCCGGTGCGGGAATCTAAGCGGGGAGTGCGTGCGAGCCCTGCATCAACAACAATGTGCACGCCTTCAACGGTGAGAGACGTCTCTGCAATATCGGTACTCAGCACAACACGGCGACGGCCATCAGGGCTGGCGTTTAATGCTGCATCTTGTTCGGCAAACGGCAGTGCTCCAGCAAGGCGCAAAACATCAACGTTTCCTGGCACACGCTCACGCAACACATTCTGTGCACGATTGATTTCACCAATGCCCGGCAAGAACACCAACATGTCGCCTTCGTCATCACGCAATGACGTCAACACGGTTTCTGCAATGGCATTTTCTAAACGATCATCGCGTTGACGTGGCACGTAGCGAACATCAACAGGGAAGGTGCGACCCATCGAGGTGATGACTGGTGCATCGCCTTGTTCATCTGCAAGAACACCCGCGAACAGTTCTGCTTGTGCCGTTGCCGACATCGCCAAGATGCGCACATCGGAATTGAATGTCTTGATGGCGTCAAGAAGAAATGCCAAGCCAAGGTCAGTGGGCAGGTTGCGCTCATGCACTTCGTCAAAGATGACAACAGCAGTGCCTTCGAGTGTCGGGTCGTTCTGCAAGCGGCGCGTCAAGATTCCTTCAGTGAGAACTTCAATGCGGGTGTCTGGGCCGATGCGGCGCTCATCGCGAGTTTGATAACCAACGGTGTCGCCGGGCTTTTCGCCCAAGATGTGCGCCATGCGTTGTGCTGCTGCACGCGCGGCAAGGCGACGCGGTTCCAGCATGATGATGCGACGACCAGCAATCCATGGCTCATCAATGAGGCGTAATGGAACAAGAGTGGTTTTGCCCGCACCAGGCGGCGCAACCAATACAGCGTGCTTGCGTGTTGCTAATGCAGTACGAAGAGGCGCAATGGCCTCTTCAACGGGAAGACCCGAGGGAGGAAGTCGATCAGACAAGCGCAGGTGTGCCGCGGAATGTTCCGGGGTCACCAGCGGCAGGAATGGTTGGCTTTGACCATGCAGTCAACGAAGCAATCTTTGCTGCAACTTCTTTCCAGTCAGCAGCAGACCAGCCCTGCGCAGCGGCAGGAACTGAACCATCGGACTGGATGACAAGGAAAGCAGGAAGTTCGGTGAGGCCAAGTGCCTTCACAGCAGAACGTGTGGGGTCACAGAACACGATGAACTCATCGGCGTATGGGCCAAGGAATGCGCGAGCATCTTCGGCTTCGCAGGTGATGAGGAAGTTGACGCGAATCGCTGCACCAGAGAACTGACGCATGATGCGAACAGCAGTCTCAAGAATCCATGAGCTCTCGTTGGTGAAAGGGTCGAGCACGACGGTGCCAAGGTGGAAGGTAGTGAGCCACTGACGAAGTGTCTTTGCCTCGCCCATAAGCGGGGTGAGGGTGATGTCGAGGCTGGGGGAAGAAAGAGGTGTGCTTGCCACGTCGTCAACGCTAGTTGGTGAGGGGGTGTCACGAGAACCCCTTGGAATCGGATTTTCGTCTCGGGGTCCACTGACTGCCTTGCGGGATAAGGGGTCTAGGTTGGAGACATGGCCTCAAAGCGCAGCAGCATCGAGATGTCAGCCGAGGAATTGGCTGCCTACCTCGAGACCGGACAGATCCTCAATATCGCCACCATCAACCCCAGCGGTCACCCCCATTTAGTGGCTATGTGGTATGTGATGCTCGATGGCAAGCCCGTCTTTTGGACATTTGGCAAGAGCCAAAAGGTGGCCAACATTCGTCGCGACAACAAAATCACGGGTCTCGTGGAGACGGGCGACAGTTACTCCGAATTGAAGGGTGCCGAGCTCGTGGGCACCGCGCGCCTCATTGAGGACTATGACGAGATCGTGCGCATCGGTGCAGCAGTTGCGGTGAAGTACAACGGCCCCGGCGCTGCAAGCGAGGCCGCGATGGGATTCATTCGCAAGCAAGCAGAAAAGCGCATCGGCATCGCGATTGATGTTGAACGCGTGGTCACATGGGACCACAGCAAACTAGGAGGCAAGTACTAATGGGCGAGATGGTTGAGTTCAAGAGCAACGGCGGAACATGTACTGGGTACATCGCTGGGAACAGTGGTCCAGGTGTTGTTGTCATTCAAGAGTGGTGGGGTCTGAATGATCACATCAAAGACATCGCAGATCGTTTTGCGGTAGAAGGTTTCACTGCACTCGCACCAGATCTGTATCACGGTGAAGTCACCACCGAACCAGACAGCGCAGGCAAGTTGTTGATGAGCATGAATCTTTCGACGGCGGGCAAAGACCTGAGTGGTGCGATTGATTTATTGCAACAGCGCACCGGCAATACCAAGGTTGGCGTCACCGGTTTCTGTATGGGGGGCGGACTCACGTTGATGGTTGCTTGCCAGCGGCCAGATGCCGTTGTAGCGGCAGCGCCGTTCTATGGCGGCATGCGCCCTGACACCCCCATTAACTGGGAAGCAATGACTGCTGTGGTGGAAGGTCATTACGCAGAGAATGATCGTGGCACTGCAGCACCTGATGCCATTAAGGCAACGGAAGCAGAACTACGTGCAATGGGTAAGAACGCAACGTTCCATGTGTACCCAGGAACGCATCACGCGTTCTTTAATGACACACGTGCTGAGGTATACGACGCAGCAGTGTCAAAGACAGCCTGGGAGCGCACACTCGCGCTCTTCCGCGCGAACTTGTAACTAGTTACGCGAGTTCAGCGATTGCTTCTGCAATGGCGATAGCGCGACGTGCGTTATCAACATGCAGGTTCTCAATCATGCGGCCGTTCAACTGCACCACGCCTTTGCCAGCGGCAAGTGCTTCGTCGAATGCAGCAATAACTTCACGAGCGTGAGCAACTTCTGCTTCGGTTGGTGACCACACACCGTTTGCGATGCCGACTTGGTCGGGGTGAATCAACGTCTTGCCATCGAAGCCCATCTGCAGACCCTGCTCGCACTCATCGCGGAAGCCTTCTGCGTTCTTGATGTCGTTGTACACGCCGTCAAGGATTGTCTTGCCGGCTTCACGTGCTGCCAACAATGCCATATGAAGGCTTGGGTGCAACGGTGCACGACCAGGAACCTGTGCTGCGCGCAGTTCCTTGGCCAAGTCGTTGGTGCCCATGATGAGAACAGGAACGCGTGGGTGCGCTGCGATTTCACGGCAATCAAAGATGGCGGTCGGAGTTTCGATCATCGCCCAGATCATCATTTCCTTCGGTGCGCCAGCAGCATCGAGAGCTGCAGACACTTCATTCACCTCTGCAACTGAATTGATTTTTGGAATCACAACGGCGGACACACATGCCTTTGCCGCGGCTGCAACGTCGGCGTGTCCCCACGGTGTTGCAAGTGCATTGCAACGAATGGTGAGTTCACGCTTGCCGTATTCGCCCGAGTTCACCGCAGCAATTGCTTGCGCGCGTGCGATGTCTTTCGAATCAGGTGACACAGCATCTTCAAGGTCGAAGATGATCGCGTCGGTGGAGATTCCCTTTGCCTTCTCAAGTGCACGCTCGTTGGCAGCAGGCATGTACAGGGCAGAACGGCGTGGGCGAAGTGAGCTCATGATGAATCTTTCTAGAAGTGAGAATTAGAAGCCGTAAGCGGCGGAGAGTTCTGGGTCGCGAGCAGCAAGTTGACGAGCAAGCTCAACAACAACCTTGCACTGTTTCACGGAAGCGTCGTCTTCCATCTTGCCGTCAAGCATGATGGCGCCAGTGCCGTCACCCATCGCATCGATAACGCGTTGTGCTTGCTTCACATCTTCTGGACGTGGGCTGAACACGCGCTTTGCAATGTCGATCTGGACTGGGTGGAGGCTCCATGCGCCAACACAACCGAGAAGGTATGCGTTGCGGAACTGATCTTCACATGCAACAACATCCTTGATGTCGCCGAATGGACCGTAGAACGGCAACACGCCATTCATCACGCATGCGTCAACCATGCGAGCCATTGTGTAGTGCCAGAGATCTTGCTGATATGTGGTGCGTGCACCTTGGTAGTCATCACCGGTTGGGTCTTGACGCACGATGTAGTCGGGGTGTCCGCCACCAACGCGAGTTGTCTTCATGCGACGGTTTGCAGCAAGGTCTGCTGGTCCGAGGCTGATGCCTTGCATGCGAGGTGATGCAGCACAAATTTCTTCCACGTTGGCAACGCCACGTGCTGTTTCGAGAATTGCATGAAGAAGAAGTGGCTTCTTCAAACCAGCACGTGCTTCAAGTTGTGCAAGCAAGCGGTCGACGTAGTGAATGTCCTCTGGTCCTTCGACCTTTGGAATCATGATGACGTCGAACTTGTCGCCGGCCTTGGTCACGATCTCGATGAGGTCATCAAGAAACCAAGGGGAGTCGAGGCTGTTGACGCGTGTCCACAACTGGGTGTCGCCAAAGTCGAGTTCGTTTGCAACCTTGATGAGGCCAGCGCGAGCTGCTTCCTTGTCAGCCATCGGGATGGCGTCTTCCAAGTTGCCAAGGATGATGTCGACGTTCGGAATCGTCTCAGGAAGCTTGGCCACCATCTTTTCGTTGTGTGGCGGGAAGAAGTGAATGACACGACTTGGCTTGAAAGGGATTTCCTGGACGGGAGTCGGGGCTCCAGCGGCAAGAGGCTTGAAAAAATCACGGGCGGGGCGCATGGGTCAAGAGTAGGGGGTGGGAGAACAGTGGCGAAAACCCGAGCGATGTGGCGCTGGATACATCAACAAATATCCCGAGAAATGCAAAAGGGGCGGCCCCGAAGGACCGCCCCTTTTGAAGAGTGATTTACTTCTTGGCTGCTTCGCAAAGGTTCTTTGCGATCACCTTGAGACACAAGGTCTCGTCGGCGCCTTCGAAGATGGAAAGCACGCGAGCATCGACATAGAGACGGCTCACTGTGTATTCCTCGGCATAGCCAAAGCCGCCGTGAATCTGGAGTGCTTCGCGAGCAACCCATTCCGCTGCTCGGCAGACATATGCCTTCACCATGCTGGCTTCCATTGCGCCTTCGCCGCGACCCATCATGCCCGCCACTGTGTAGGAGAACTGGCGTGATGCTTGGGTGATGACAGCCATGCGACCCAACTTCACCTTGGTGAGTTCGTATTCGCTGATGGGCTGACCAAACACTGTGCGGTTCTGTGCGTAATCAAACGCTGCTTCATAAGCGGCCTGCATGAGGCCAACGGCGCGAGCGGCGGTCTGCAAACGACCGTTCTCGAAGCCAGCCATCTGCAAGTAGAAACCCTTGCCGAGTCCATCGCGACCACCGATGAGGTTTGCTTCAGGAACCCACCAGTTTTCGATAGCGATTTCGTAGCTGTGCATGCCGCGGTAGCCGATGGTGTCGATGGGGCGACCTTCCATCTTTCCGCCGCCGTCTTGCGTGAACATGAATCCATGTGCATCACCAATTGGCTTTGGCACGATGAACAATGACAAACCGCGGTGAGCCTTTGAACGATCAGGATCGGTACGAGCAAGAAGCATGAGAACGTTTGCACGTGCGCCGAATGTGCACCATGTCTTCACGCCGTTGATCAGCCAGCCGGCTTCGCCATTAGGGCCAGCCTTCTCCACTGCAGTGGTCTTCAAACCTGCAACGTCTGAGCCGTAGTCAGGCTCGGTCACTGCAACAGCGGCCATTACTTCTGCGCTTGCAAGCTTTGGCAACCATTCGTGCTTCTGCTCTTCGGTGCCGCCCTTAACGAGTGCGCGAGTGAGAATTTCTGGACGTGTGATGAGCGAGCCACCAATTCCGAGAGATGCACGTGTGAGTTCCTCGGTTGCGATGACTGACGCCATGTATTCGCCTTCGCCACCTTCAGAGAAGCCGTCGTACTCAACAGGAACGCTGAGGCCGAATGCGCCGATCTCTGCAAGTCCTGCAATGACATCTTCTGGAACGTCGCCATTGTGGCGGTGAACATGCTCGGCCTGTGGTGCAATCACCTTGGTACCGAAAGAGCGGAATGTGTCTTGCACCATCTCGAACTCGTCACCCAAGTGGCGAGGACCCTGCTGGTCTGCAAGCGATGCGAGGAACGCTGGGTCACGGTAGGTCTGTACGAAATCGTGTGCGCTGGAAAGGCCGGAAGGATCAATGCCCCACAACTTCTCGCGACCGATGAGACGTGAAATGAAGTCGTGCACCATGTCGGCAGTGAATGCGCATGTGATGTTTCCTTCAACGGTTCCCTTTGAGCCGTATTCAAGAAGTCCGCGAGATGTTTCAACAGCTGCAGCAACGTGCGCAATGTCGTATGCCAATGTCTGGTTGGCGTCAGGGCCACCCTTTGCAATCAGCGTCTGAATGGCGGTGTCCACCATGGCGCGGGCTGTATTGATGACCGCTGCGGCGGTCTGGAGGTCTGGCGCTGTGCTCATAGGCGGAAACGCTAGTGATTCTCCATGGGTTTCCGCATACCTGTGGCGCCCTGGGCGGGGCAGAAGGCCTCACTCGTGGGCGGTTATTGGTCACGCCTAGTGTCGGGGCATGAGTGCTGGACCATTTCCCACCGCCGACTGGCCGACTGGAGACCTTGACCTAATAGTTGATGTTGCCAAACTGAACTCGGCTGTTGAACGGATCATTGAGCGTCCAGAAGAAGAAGGTGTCACCCATGCGTTGCTTGTTCTGCATTGCGGTGAAGTAGTGCGGGAGTACTACGGCGAAGGCATCGACAAGGACACCACTCTTATTTCGTGGTCCATGGCCAAGAGCATGACGCAGGCATTGGTGGGTGTTGCCGTGGGCGATGGTCTGCTCACCGTTCATGATTCGCATCTGTTGCCGCAATGGGAAGGTGATGATCGAAGCGCCATCACTCTTGATGATTTATTGACAATGCGGAGCGGATTGTCGTGGGTGGAGGACTATGTCGATGATCAAGCATCTGACGTCATTGAAATGTTGTTTGGTGAATCCGAATTCACTGGAGATCATGCTGGCTATGCAGCGTCAAAGCTATTAGTGCAGAAGCCCGGCACCACGTATCTGTATTCGTCAGGAACAACGAATATCATCGCTCGCGTCTTGGCAAATGCGTTGGGTGAACCGGCGGGGTCGCATGATGTCTTCGAGAAGTATCTCTACACGCGACTCTTTGAACCAATCGGAATGACATCACCGATTGCAAAGTTCGATGAAGCGGGCACATTTGTTGGTTCGTCATTTGTGTACGCAACTGCTCGTGACTTTGCACGGTTCGGATACCTCTATCTGAATGATGGTGTGTGGAACGGACAACGACTTCTTCCAGAAGGTTGGGTGCAATACGCGGGTCGTGTCATCGCTCATGACCCAGAGATGCCTCTTGATTACGGCGCACAGTGGTGGGTGTGGCCCGATGATGAAGGCTCGATGATTGCTCACGGTTATGAGGGGCAAATTATTTGGGTCTCACCACGCCATGACCTCGTCCTGGTGCATTGCGGGAAGACCAATGCTGCATTCGGAGCGCAGCTTCGCTCAATGGTGGCAGGGCTTGTAGAGGTATTCCCAGTCCAGTAGGGGTCTGTCGGTCACGATGGTGGGCATGGAAGACGAGCAGAAGAAGCCGAAGACCTTCCGCCGAACGCTGCAAATTCTTGCGCTCGGCGTGGTCTTCTACTTCTTTGTCATCCCATTGATTCCAAGTTTCCGCCAAGCCGTTGAAGACCTGCACACCATTAATCCGTATCTCTTGATTGTTGGAATTGGATTGCAAGGTTTCTCGCTCTTTGCATATTCGCTGTTGACAAAGGCTGCACTAGGAGAGCACGGAGACGACATCAGTGCTCCACGGCTTTTCCGTATTCAGTTGAGTACCAAAGCATTGGGCAACATTGTTCCTGGCGGAAGTGCCGCGAGTTCCGCGCTCGGATATCGACTCATCACAATGTGTGGAGTTCCTGGTCCCGATGCTGCGTTCGCGTTGGCCACTGCAGGTATTGGTTCTGCAGTTGTGTTGAACCTCATTTTGTGGTTTGGTCTGATCATTTCAATTCCGGCTCGTGGCGTGAACGCTGCATACGGAACCGCAGCAATTATCGGAGTGATCTTGATGGCGTTTGCTGCGTTCCTTATTTTTGGCTTGGTCGAAGGGCAGGGCCGCTCCGAACGTGTTGTACGTTCGCTCGCGCGTCGTTTCCGTTTTGATGAAGACCATGCGGCGGAAGTGCTCGCACATCTCGGTTCGCGAATCGAAGGTCTCTTCCTTGACAAACAACTTCTTCGCCGTGTTGTCGGTTGGGCGACCGCCAACTGGCTTCTCGACGCATGTTCGTTGTGGGTCTTCCTTCGTGCATTCGGAGGCAACGTTGGATTCGATGGTCTCATCGTCGCTTTCGGCATTGCAAATGTGTTCTCCGTTGTTCCCATCACGCCTGGTGGTTTGGGGTTGGTGGAAGGCATTTACATTCCGTCGCTTGTTGGCTTTGGTCTTGCGAAGCGAACCGCAACTGTTGGAGTGTTGTCGTATCGCGTGGCCCAGTATTGGCTGCCCATCGTTGTTGGTTGGGTGTGTTACTTGTCTTTGCGTTTGGGTCCCTTTGCCATCGATCGCAAGAATCGACTGCAGACATTGCCCCGTTTGGCACAGTCGCAGACGGAACGTGGTTTGACCACCGTTGATTGGGTGGAAAAGTACGCCCCGAAGGACAGGACGGGTCAGTTCCCCATGCCTGTCTTTCAGCCAGGCGACCTTGAGTTCGGCGATGACGATACGGATGGCCCGGCTCGTCCCCACTAGCGTTTGCTCTCATGACAACACATGAGCGCCCCTTTGGCCGTTATCTCGAAGACTTTGTTCCTGGCGACGTATTCCGTCACTGGCCCGGCAAGACAATCACCGAGTACGACGACCACCTCTTCTGCATGATCACTATGAACCATCACCCATTGCACACCAACGATTGGTTCGCAAAGGAGAGCGTTCAGGGCCGCAACGTTGTTGTTGGCAACCTCGTGTACTCCTTGGTACTCGGTATGAGTGTTCCCGACGTCAGTGGTGCAGCAATTGCAAACCTTGAAGTCGAAACATTGCAGCACAAGTTCCCAACATTCCACGGTGACACCATCCACGCTGAAACTCGTGTTCTCGAAATCAACGAGAGCAAGTCAAAGAATGACCGCGGCACAGTGCTAGTCGAGACAAAAGGCTTTAACCAAGACGGCAAAGAAGTTTGTTACTTCCGTCGTCGCGTGATGGTCTGGAAGCGCGAGTTCGCACCAGAGCGTCGTCGCCCATACGACGGAACGGAAGTGTGGGGCGAATAACCCGACACGATCGCATCGCCACAGGTCTCATTGAATGGGGCAGTGGATCACTCCGTGATCTTCCGTGGCGGCGCACTAACAACGCGTGGCATGTTCTCGTCAGCGAGGTCATGTTGCAGCAAACATCGGTGGCACGTGTGTTGCCGAAGTACGAAAACTTCATAGAAGAATTCCCCACGCCCGGACACATGGCGCGCGCCTCTCTCGGAGATGCGCTCACGTTGTGGTCCGGGCTTGGTTATCCCCGTCGTTGTCGTAACTTGCGCGAGGCCGCGATTGTGATTGATCGCGACTACGCAGGTGAGATGCCGCGCAGTCTTGATGAGCTTCTCGCTCTGCCTGGTATCGGCCAATACACCGCACGTGCGGTTCTAGCGTTTGCACATCGCGAAGATGTCGCGGTGGTTGACGTGAATGTCTCGCGCGTGTTGTCGCGCTTAGAAGGCGAACCATTGAAGGCACGTGCATTGCAAGAACTTGCCGACCAGTTAGTTCCGGAAGGTCTTGGCTGGGACTGGAACCAAGTGATGATGGACTTCGGCGCTCGTCATTGCACTATTCGCAATCCGCAATGCACAGAGTGTCCTGTGAAGAAACAATGTAAGTGGCATGGGGTGGGCGAAGACCCCGCTCCTTCTTCTGCGGGAGCGAGTAAACCGCAGGCAAAGTTTGAAGGTTCCGATCGTCAAGCGCGGGGACGTGCAATGCGCGCAGTGGGCAATGGCATTACAACTCAAAAAGAGATCATTGATTCAATGTCGTTAACTCACGACTCAGAACGAGCCGTTGGTCTTTTGAATGCACTTGTTGACGAAGGACTCATCCTTCGCAGCGGTAAACGATTTACTTTGCCGTAACCCAGTCGATAATGAGCTTGTTCACTTCAGCAGGCTTCTCGAGTTGCAAGAAGTGCCCAGCACCTTCGACAATTTCCAAAGTTGCCCACGGGCTGAGAGTGCGAATTGATTCCGCCACTTCACGACCAATGCAGCCATCGTCTCCGCCGTGGATGTACAACGTTGGTTGAGGAAGTTCTCCACCGCCTGCTGCCTGGATCTCGTCGTATTTCGCATCACGCGGTCCGGCGCCAATGTTGCAGCGGTAATAGCTGAGCGCAGCAGTGAGGTTCTCTGGCGTGCGCAAACAGGCCTTGCAGTTTTCTGCATCCACTGCGCCATCGTGCGTGGGAGACCAGTCGCGCCACAGCATGTCGATGAATGCAAGATCATTCGCAGGCACGACCATGTCGGACAGTGGGTGCTGGAAATAGAACATGTACCAACTGCGCTTGATCTGATCAAGATTGCCAACGAATGCAGCACCAATTGCTGGTCCTGGAGGCACGGCCATTCCGACGACACGCTTCCAACGTTCTGGCGCGCTTGCTGCTGCGCCGTAGACACTGGGTGCGCCCCAGTCATGGCCAATAATCACGGCGTTGCTGTCGCCGCCCAAAGCCTCATGTAAAGCATTGGCATCTGCGGAGAGTGCGCCTGTTTGGTACAGACCATCAGTGGCAACAGATGTCGGTGCGTACCCGCGCGTAAACGGAGCAACTGCGCGGAATCCTGCTTCGGCAAGTGCAGGCATGAGATGCCGCCAGCTGTGAGGGGAGTCGGGGAAACCGTGAAGACACAACGCGAGCGGACCCGTGCCGCATTCCAAGTAGGTGAAGTCAATTCCGTTTGCGGTGACGGTGCCCGTGGTGATTTCGTAAGCCATGTCTGAACGGTAGTCCTCATCCCTGCGACAGGCGTCACTAGGTGAATTGTGTACAACGGCATGAGTGTTCCGTAGCGTTTGAGAGATGGGGGCAGAGTCGTGATGAAAGTGACGTTCCACGGCGTGCGTGGTTCAACGCCGTGCCACGGCCCCGACACTGCAAAGTACGGCGGTAACACGTCGTGTGTATCGGTGGAAGCAGAAGGACAACGTCCACTTCTTCTTGATCTCGGCACCGGCCTTCGTTACTTCGGCCAGAAGTACAGAGCGCGAACAAGTGCACCGCTTGATGCGGTCGCACTCGTGACGCACCTTCACTGGGATCACATTCAAGGTTTCCCATTCTTTGGGCCCATCTTGCAAGACGGTGCGCGACTCGAATTGTTTGGCCCGCAGCAAGAAGACGGAACATCGTTCATGATGTCTGTTTCGCAAGCGATTCGTCAGCCGACATTTCCTGTTGAGTTGCACGACCTGCGCGGGAAATTTGAATTCCACGATGTTGCTGACAATGACTTCATGATTGATGGCTATTCAGTGAAGTCGCGTCTCGTTCCGCATATCGGACCAACCGTTGGCTACCGAATTGAATTTGGCGGCAAGAGCATCGCGTACATCTCTGATCATCAGCAGCCACTCGATGGTTCTTTCGTTCTTCCTGAAGGTGTCCGTGAGCTTGCACAAGATGTTGATCTTTTGATTCACGACTCGCAGTACACATTGCCCGAGTTTGAGATTAAGAAGACATGGGGTCACTGCACCGCTGAATTCGCAGTCGGTATTGGTGTCGCCTGCAATGCACGTCGCGTTGCGCTGTACCACCACGACCCTGACCGCACCGACGACGAACTTGATGCAGTGAAGTCCTGCGGGGCCACAGGGAACACTGAAGTGTTTGTGGCACGTGAAGGCGCAACAATCACCCTCTGACGCTGGTCGTCTACTGTGGGCATGTGACCACAGAAATTGATCCCGCCCAATTCCGCGCCGTTCTCGGACACGTTCCTACCTCGGTGGTTGTTGTTACTGGTCTTGACAAAGCAGGGAAGCCATTCGGTATCACCATTGGCTCATTCGTTTCGGTCTCTCTTGATCCGGCTTTGGTCGGATTCCTTCCAGGAACTAAGTCTCGTTCGTGGGCATCCATTGCAGAGTCGGGCAACTTCTGCGTCAATGTTCTTGGTTCGCAGCATGAAGAGTTCTGCTGGCGTTTCGCCAAAGAAGGCGATGACAAGTTCGATGGTGTCGAATGGACTCCTTCTCCGCTGGGTAGCCCGATGCTTCCTGGTGTGATTGCAACCATTGATTGCTCAATCGATTCGCAAACTGTTGTTGGCGACCATTTCTTCGTTGTTGGTCAAGTGCACTCGCTTCGTCATGAAGATGAAGTTGCTAATGCCATGGTGTTCTTCCGTGGCAAAGTTGTCAGCGCTGAACACGCTGGGTAATTCATGATTGCTCGCATCTGCGCAGCTGTCGTTGGCGCGCTCATTGCTATCGCTGGCGCCACGAAAGTCACTGATTACAAACAGTGGATGCAAGATGCTCGTGCACAGCATGTGTGGCCAATCATCGCGACTGTCTTGCCGCCAATAGAACTACTGCTGGGCGCACTGCTTGTCGTTCTTTCGCCAACGCCCGTCGTTTTGGGTTCCGCCACACTGTTGCTTCTGGTGTTTACAGCGTTTCTCATCGCGCAGATCGCTTCGAAGTCGACAGTCCCGTGTGCATGTTTCGGTAGCAAGAGCAAGCGTCCACCATCAGGTCGAGAAGTTGTGCGCAATCTTGCGATGATCGCACTGCTCTTTATTGCAGCAGCAATTCAGTAATTCGTTATTCCACGCTGGCGATGGCAAACGACAAAGTGCGTGCTTCGTCACGCCATTGTTCATAGCGACCTGAGGGGCCACCGTGGCCTGCACCCATTTCGCATTTGAACACCACCGTTGTCTCTGGTGATTCGTGACGAAGGCGTGCCACCCACTTCGCTGGTTCGTGATAACTCACTCGCGGGTCATTGAGTCCCGCAGTGATGTACAGATTCGGGTACATCACGTTCGTGGTGTTGTCGTACGGCGAATAACTCAGGATGTACGAGGCGTACGGCTCTTCGCGTGGGTCGCCCCACTCTTCCCATTCAGTCACAGTTAATGGCAATGAGGGGTCGCTCATCGTGTTCACCACATCAACAAAAGGAACTTCTGCAATGGCTCCGGCGAAACGTTGTGGCGCCATTGTGATGCATGCGCCGACAAGAAGGCCGCCGGCGCTTCCGCCACGAACCACCAACTTCGTGCCATCGCAGATTGATGAAGTTGCCAAGTGAGCCGCACATGCGATGGTGTCGGTGAATGTGTTGCGCTTGTTCAGCAACTTTCCGTCGTTGTACCAATTGCGACCCATCTCGCCGCCTCCACGTGGATGCGCAAGTGCCCACACCCATCCGCGATCAAGAAGTGAGAGACGTGCAATGGAGAACCAAGGGGGAGTGGAAATCTCATATGAGCCATAGGCGTACACAACGCCTGGAGCAGTGCCGTTCAGTTGAGTGTTCTTGTGGCGCACAATGTCGACAGGAACCTTGGTGCCATCGGAAGATGTAGCCCACAATCGTTCCGACACGTACTGGGAAAGGTCCGTGCCAATCACTTCGGTTTGCTTCAGTGTGCGAAGTTCATTTGTTGCAAGCGAGAACCAAGCTGTGGTGTTGGGTGCGGTGAGTGATTGGTAGCTGACGCGAATGCCATCGGCTGTCCAATCAGGATTTGAATCAATCTCTGCCTCGTGCGGTTCATTCACGATCTGAATTTTTCGTGATGTTCCGTCACGTGAGACAACAGAAATCATTTGCTGACCGTCCACCCATCGCTGCATCACTGCAAAGGTGGAGAAACAATCGAATTGTGTAATGCGCTGTCCGTCAATGTGCTGAATAAACGGTGTCCACTCAGATGGACTCTCCAATGGCGCCGTCATCACTTGAAAATCGACGGCATCCAAGTTGGTCGTAATCGCGAAGACATCTCCCCAGTGGTCGACTTGATACTCAACATCATCACGACGCGGTGCAATTGACCTCGGTGCAGTTGTTGGTTGCGTTGCATCAATGACCCAACATTCGCTGGAGGTCTTGCTAGAGGAATCGATGATGATCCATTCACCCGAACGGCTGGAGCCGACGCCTACAAAGAATCGCTCATCTGGCTCTTCAAGGACGACGATGTCTTCTGCTGCAGTTGTGCCGACCTTGTGGCGCCACACTTTGTCCGGGCGCATCGCCTCATCGGCGGTGACATAGAAGAGCCACTCGTCATTGGTGGACCATGCAGTGCCGCCCCATGTGGTGTTGGGGATCTCGTCTGCCAACTCTTTGCCAGTCGTGAGATCACGAATGCGCAGTGTGTACATCTCGCCGCCGTCGAGGTCGCTTGACCACGCAAGAAGTTGGCCATTGTTGGAGACATCGAATGCACTCAGCGAGAAATAATCCGAATCAGTTGCTTCGATGTTTTCATCGAGGAGCACGTTCTCTGTTGCGGTGTCTGCCGTGGCGCCACGGGAATGAATGGCATAGGACTTACCTGTTTCCGTACGCGAGGTGTACCACCAGCCACGATGCAGCACCGGGTAACTGGAATCATCTTCCTTCACTCGAGATTTGATCTCGCCGAAGATGGCGTCAATTGTTGCCGTGTGACCAGCGAACCATTCATCAGCAAAGGCATTCTCTGCGTTGAGATAGGGAACAGTCTCTGGGTCATCTTTCTGCAACAACCATGCGTACGGGTCGGTGACGTTTCCGGTCACACGTGTGCGCAAGAAGTCGCGCCGTGATGCGTGCGGGGTGGCAGAAGTCATGCTGTGCAGGCTAAAGCCCGTATGCAGGTACCGTCCTATGCATGCGCGTCTGGATCGACCAAGACCTCTGTACGGGGGACGGATTGTGCGTCGATCATTGCCCCGATGTCTTTGTGCAGATGGAAGACGGCATTGCGTACGTGGCCGAGCGAGGTGAGCCCCTGAATGACCCGGGTGGATCAGGTTCTCTGGCCGAGGTCCCGGAGAGGGATTTCGCTGAGGTGGTGCTGGCGGCCGATGTGTGTCCCGGGGAATGCATCTTTATCGAGCTGGATAATTAACTAAAGAGTCAATTCCCGTATTTAGGTAAATACCACGGGCGTAATTCCCTAAATACGACACACCCGACCCCTATGGTGGTCACTCATGGCTCCACGTAAGAACTTCGACCATTTAAATGACGCTTTGGCCGATGCCTTGGGCGTTGTGGGCGAATGGTGGACTCCTCTGGTCATTACTTCTATCGCAGGGGGCTCTCATCGTTTCGAGGAGATCCAGGCTGGCCTTGGCATTGCCCGCAACATCCTCACCGACCGCCTCAATACCCTTGTGGCCAACGAAGTAGTGGAGAAGCGCCAGTACAGCGCAAAGCCAAAGCGCTTTGAGTACCACCTCACAAACAAGGGCAACGAGGTCCTTCCTGCGTTTGAATTGCTCGCTGCATGGGGGGCCAAGTTGGTCGCCCCTGGCAAGCGCCAGTAGCTCCTCTCGCACATCAGGTTTCGCACTACGGTTTGGCCATGGACGATCTCATGCGTTATTTCGATGAGTCCTATGTCCCGCCAGCAATGGCTATTTGGGAAGAACTGATACTTGAAGCAGTCACAAATGGTGTGCACGGCGGTGTTGAAATTCATCGCTATGTCGGTGGCAACTCTCATTGGATGGGAGAAGCTCTTCTGTCCTTGGTGGAACGTCAAATTCTTCGCGTCGTAGAAATTGATGGAAGGCCTAGCAGGCGTGAATATTTTTTTGTTGGACAAGAAGGAACAGCTGGTCAGCCGGCAATTGTCCCTGGCTAGGAGAAAACATGAATGCGTCACTAAGTAAAAAATTGCAGCGAACATTGATTGTTTTCCCTGCAATTGCGATGGTTGTTTCAGTCGGCTGTGCGTCGGTGTCGGGCGCAAATTCCGATGTCTCTGCAGTGGCAAAAAAGACAACCACTACGGTCAAGAAAAAGAAGTCAACAACGACAACGACAAAAGCGCCGAAGGGGAGTGCTGGTCTTCCCACTGCATTGTCAGTGCTCGCGACAATTCCCCAAGCCAACGAACACCCCTCTGGCTACGTTCGCAGTCTTTTTAAGCACTGGTCTGACCTCGATGGTGACGGCTGCGATACACGCGAAGAAGTCCTCATTGCGGAATCAATCTCTCGCGCTCAAGTTGATGCCTACGGGTGCAAAGTCATCGCCGGTGATTGGTATTCGCCATACGACAACAAGCACTACTCATATCCAGCAGACGTAGATATCGATCATGTGGTTGCTCTGAAAGAGGCCTGGGACTCTGGCGCATGGTCATGGACGCCGTCTCAGCGAGAGCAGTACGCAAACGATCTCAGCGACGGCCGCCATCTCATCGCCGTGAAGGACTCCGAGAATCAATCAAAGAGCGACAAGGACCCCTCGAACTGGGTGCCCAAGAACTCTGCGTATCTCTGCACGTACCTTGCAGATTGGGTGGCTATTAAGGCGCATTGGAAACTCAACATGGACTCCAGCGAATGGGGTCGCATCAAGAATCTCCTGGCGGCATCGTGCAAGAGCACCACCATCACTGCGTGGGGCTCAAAGTCCAGTACTGGCTCAAGCTCTGCTGGCGGCTCAGGTGTTGCACCAGCTAGCACTGTCACAACATCTGCTCCCCAGACCACCTCATCTGTGGACATGGGCGCAGTCATCGGCATTACGCCGGGGTCCTATTGTGCCCCTGAGGGTGCCCACGGCTCGTACAACGGTCGTAGTTATCTCTGTTCCACTACCAACTCCTCGGGCGTTCCGTATTCCAACGGTCGTGCTCGCTGGCGTCAGGGGTAATTGCTGGTTCGAAGCGGCCTGTGGCGCTCGGCTATTTCTCCGCTAGCCTCGTCTCCTATGTCGAAGAAGACCAAGAAGCGCAAGGCGCGCATGCGCCGCTCAAAGGCCAACCACGGCAAGCGTCCAAACATGGGTCGCGGCTAGTCCGTACCCCATATGAATCGCCTCGTTGCATTGCACGTTGGCGGTGCGCTTTCACCCTGGCAGGCCATCGGACTCACGTTCGATGCATCAACCTGCCCCCTCGCTGATGTCGATGTCATCGTTTCCGGCGAGAACCCTGGATTGCATGGCTGGACCATTGATGTGGGCCGTGACGAAACCATCGAGATTGATGGCATTCCCACCCATCTGGTCTCCGGGACTTCTCCCTCCCGCACCACCTCTCTGATTGGTACGCAGCGCATTGTTGGTCTCGATCACGTGGTCGTGAATACCGACGACATTGATCGCACAACTAATGCCATCACTGTGGCTCTCGGTCTTGAGGTGCGTCGTGAACGCCAGCTTGGAAATGGCATTGTCCAGCGATTCCACAAATTGGAAAACACCATCATCGAAGTCGTGTCGGGACCACATATCAAAGAACCAGGCGCCAGCTTGTGGGGCATGGTGGCCAGTGTTGACGACTTGTTTGATTTGGCCGAAGGTTTGGGCGAAGACATCACCTCGCCACCAAAGAAAGCCACACAGCCAGGTCGCTACATCAGCACGGTGCGAGGCTCTGTTGGGTTAGGCGTTCCGTTTGCCCTGATGACGCCACACGTGCGCATCGACAACGACTAATTGTCTTCGTCTTCTTCGCCGTTGATCTGGCGAAGGAAACGTGCTCCTGTTTCGCACTCTTCATTAATGGGGCACCACCGGCATTGTGCTCCGGCACGTAGTGCAGGTTCGCGTTCTTTCAACGCAAGTTCTGCAATCAATAATGTGCCAGCAGTAGTGCGGCGAACTGCGGCTTGCAATAAACCTTCTGTGACATCCTCTTCGTCAAGACGTGCAGAGTCGAGTGAGTAGGAGCCCAACTGCCGAGGTGCCTGTCGACTGCGCAATGTTTCGACCAATGCATAGAAGCGCAAATCGTCTCGGTGTGTTGGGGTGAGTCGACCAGTCTTGAGATCGATGAGAACTTTTTTGCCGGGGCCACCTAGCACTAAGTCCATACGCGATGAGAAAACGACGGAGTTGTCAAAAAGCGAATAGCTGGCGGAGTATTCCACCATTGGACGCCATTGCGGACGAATAGGCGGGAAGCACTCGATGAAGTTGGTGACGGCCCCGAGAACTTGACCACGAAGTTCTGCATATTCATGTTCAGACAATGTGTTTATGAATCCAGAAGCACTTTGTCGAGGATTATCGGCAACGCTGACGATGGCTGCATCAACAATTTCTGCTGGAACAATAGGGCCGCGCCAGTTGAGCAATAACTCGATGCCTTTGTGCGCGATGGTGCCTCGCACTGTGTTGATGTTCCAAGCGAATGGCGCATCGCGATTGAGTACGTGATATTTCTCGCATCCGTGCACGGTGGCGATGTGGTGTTTGTTAATGCGTAATGGCTTTTCTGCAGTGAACTTTCCTTCAAGCGAAGAGAGTGCAATTGTGAGCTGTTCTTCGACGGCAGAAATGATGTCCTGGGGCAGTGGTTCCCAGTCGACAGGGACCCCCAGCGAATCGATAATGGCTTGTTGCAAAGGGTTGAGTTCGGTATCCACGACGTGCTCACTTTATGACGAAGGAGTGCCAAGGCAGGAAAGGGTGTCACACCCACTTGCCATGATGTGTCCATGTCCCAGTCGGCCACCATGAAGTTCACCGCAGCAGCACGTGTGTTGTCGCAGCGCACGGCCGAACTTGATCTTGTGGTTCCCGGCTTTCGCAGCCCGCCTCGCATTGTGGGCGTCAACCGCACCATTCGTCGTTCCCGCGATGGTGAAGGTGGTGTGGTGGCGGTTCGCTTGTCCGACAGGCCATTCACAGCTGCAATCGGCGACATGATCGAAGGCGTGGTGTGTCTCAACCGTCTCGATCCGCCAGAAGCCGACAGAGCTCGCACTCAGCTGTGGCGCACAATGTTGCAGTTCACCGTTGAAGCTTCTGGCAATTCCCGTCGCAACATTCGGTCAGAGCAGCCTTCTTCGCGCGTAGCCTAAATACGTTCTTGCCCGGATGGCGGAACTGGCAGACGCAGGGGGCTTAAACCCCCCGGAAGGCAACTTCTTGCGGGTTCGATTCCCGCTCCGGGCACTAGTGAGAATGAGCGTGGCGTAATCCGCGCACGTCTTTCAAAATGTTCGTGATCTCTGTGACGAGAACTGATGCCAACAGGGGCAGCAGCAACAGTGCAATCACTAATGGGTGTTCTGCGAACGGTTCTGCAGCAACTATGACTACTGGTGTGCCTACCACGGTGCCAAGAATTTGGCCATCAGTCAATGTCCACGCATCTTGTGTCTTGTTCGCATCACCCTTGGTCTTGAACATCGCATGAACAACGCCTTGAGGGTCAGTGGAACTCCAGCGTTCGACAACGCGGTGAGTCACCGTGTGCTGGTCCACTTCAAAAGTGATGATGTCGCCGATATCGGGTGCGCGATGTGGATCAACGGTGATGATGTCACCTAAGTGAATCGTTGGCTCCATGGAGCCTCCGACGATGTGCATGTGCAACGTCTCTGTATGTGCCGCATAGGCGGTGGCCCCGGCTACCACCAGGGAGCCCAGGACCGCCGCCGTAGCTGACGCTGCCACAAGGGCAGAGACGATGCGCCGAATCTTCATTAGGCCTGTTCTGATGCGATCGTCATGGTGACTGTGGCTGACTTGCCGGCAATACCGTTCGGTGTCGAGATTGGCAAGGTGAATCGGAAGCACACAGCGTGTGAGCTGGCAGGAGTCATGTTTTGATTTGCAACATTCAGCGCGGTCAGTGTGCTGGAGGCCGCGATCAATGTTCCTGTGTTGTACTTGGCAGCGGTGCAGTTGGCACCATCTGTCAGCTTCCAGGTCTCCACCAAGATGGCATCAACCAATGGTGAGCCAGAACCTGTCGGACGACTTGCAGTGATTCCGTAGTTGAAATTCAATGAACCAGCGTTGGCCAAATTCATCGAGCGGAAGAACACGTCGCCAGGCTTCAGGTTGCTGAGAGCCACAACATTCGTGCCGCCAGCTGTGATGTCCACCCAGCCGGAAGAGACGTCCATGGTGGCTGTCTCGGTATCGGTGAACATTGCTCCCGAAGCCGCTGTCACAACCCCGAAGCCAGCGGTAATAACCGTGGCCAAGGAGATTCCTAAGCGCAGAAGGTGACGGCGAATGGATGTGTTGGTGTTTGGTGTTGTTTCCATGCACACACTCAAACAAATGTTCATGCTTCATTTGTCATGCTTCGGTACCTGGTTGGAAGTACCTCGGTACCTGGCTATTCGACGGGGCAGGACCAGGTGAGAACAGAGCCGCCCTTGGGGCCTGGCTCTAGGGAGTAACTCCCGCCGTGCGTGTTTGCACGATGTGCCAACGAAAGAGTTCCGCCACCACGACGCCGCTTCGAACCTTGTGGCCCAACGCCATCATCTTGGATCTTCACAGTGATATCGCTTGCTGTCACAGACACGGTGATATCGACATGTGAAGCATGCGCATGTCGTGCGGCATTTGAGAGACCTTCTCGCAGAACATTCTCAATGTCATCCATGAGGTCATCAGGAAGTTCACGTTCAAGTTGCAGATGCAGCGAGGGGGCACTTGTCCATGCGCCCGCGAACATGTCAACAATTTTCTCGATGCTGACTTTTAACGGCGCGCGTTCTGCAGGTGAGATTTCAAAAATGGTGCTACGAATTTCTGAGATCACTTCGTGCAGGGACTCAATTGCCCATTCTTTGTCGTCACGAGTTTTCAAATTCAGACTGATGGCAAAAAGGTTTTGGATGATGGAATCGTGCATGTCTCGGGCGATTCGTGCACGCTCAATATCAAGAGTTGTCTGACGCGTTGCATCGGTGTACGCCCTGCGTTGAGCAATGAGTTCCATCTCCAGAGCGGTCATCTCGCTGAGGTCGGATCCGATCTCGACAATGGCATCACCAACTCGCAACCAACTCACTTCGATTCGCACCAAGACTTCAGGTGCGCGGTAGCGGTCAACGGAGTTCTCGCCGATGTCAAAGATTTGCTTGTAAGAGCCTTCTGCCAACGTCTTCTTCATGATCTCGACGACGCCGTCGGGGTCGTAATAGGTGGAAGACATTGTCTGGCCAAGTACCGGAGGCTTAACGCGAATGGTCTCATACGCATCGTTCCACCACAGGAGAGTGGCATCGATAACTTCGCCGGCGTCATTGAGAACGGGTTGGTGCAGTCCGATGTAATCCCGCATTGAGCCGAGAACTAATTCAATGCGATTGTCGTTGCAGAGACCTTCGGGAATTGGTGTGGGGCAACTCATGCAGTTGTCGTTGGTGGAAGATTTGATGTAGCCACCATCACTGCGAGCTGGGTGCGATTCGCCGCGCCAACTGTCGTCAAAATTCGCGAGACATGGTTTTTGATTGTTTGCACACTGAAGTTCAGTGCTGCCGCAATTTCCTTGTCGGTCATTCCCTTCGAAACAAGCTCAGCGATCTCTTTGTCGGAGCCTTCAAGAATGTTGATGCGGGCGGGGCTCGACTGATTCATTCGTTGTGATGCTGCACGTGCTGCTGTTGCATCGATGAGGCGCAAGCCGGCATGGACATCGCGAATCGCTTCAGTGAGATCGCGTGTGGGCGCACCCTTCAAGATGAGCGCATCAGCGCCGCTTGAATAACCCTCCACGAGCAATTCATCCTCGAGAAACGAAGTGAGAAGTACAACGCGTACGGAGGGCTGGTTGCCCTTAATCCATCGAGTGATGTCATGGCCAACACCGTCGTTCAGTCGAACATCGAGAACAGCAACGTCGATCTTTCCTTCGTTCTGAGCAAGGTGCTTGAGACACGCATCAACGCTGCGGGCTGAGGCGACGACTTCAATGTCCTTCTCGTCAGAGAGAACTCGCCCAAGAGCGTCTCTCACCATGTCGTGGTCATCACAAATTAAGACCCGTATCGACATGCGGGAAATAGTAGGTGGTATTCCCATCACCTCGTGCAACCATCAGTACTGATGTCATGATGGGCAGATGCGTATTGACCAGATTCGAGTGGTTCGCGCACCTTTGCAACTGATCAGTCCGCTGCGCACCTCGGATGGCGTGCATGAGTCTCGTAACGCAATTCTTTTAGAACTGACCGATTCAGAGGGATTTGTCGGTTGGGGAGAGAACGTTGCTCCCAGCGGAGTCGATTATGTCGGCGAGTCGGCAATCGAGTCAGTTGAGGCAATGAATGAACTCCTAGCGCCATTGGTGGTGGGGCGAGACATTGACGTTTTTGAAATGCTCCCCGAAACGTGGTGGGGAGTGTCGGGCCACAACATCGCCAAACATGCTCTTGAATCAGCTGTGTGGGACCTTCATGCACAGCATGAGAAGAAGTCGTTGCGTGAAGTATTGGGTGGCGAACGTACTTCCATCACGCCAGGTGTTGTCGTTGGTATAGCCGACACGATTGATGAGACAGTTGCTGAAGTGCAGGGCCGCCTCGCGCAGGGTTATGCACGCGTCAAAGTGAAGATTGCTCCCAGACGAGATGCCGAGGTGTTGCGTGCTATCCGAGTCGCATGCGGTGACAACATCATCTTGCAGGCTGATGCCAATGCTGCATACACCCCGAGCGACATTGCGCACCTGGCGTCGTTCGATGAATTCAATCTTCAGTTCATCGAGCAACCATTTGCGGCAGATGATGTGCAATCGCATGTGTTGCTGGCCCAGCGAAGTGCAACACCAATCTGTCTCGACGAATCAATCTGCATCGTCGATGATCTGATGACTGCAATAGAAGCGAAGGCTTGCTCCGTCGTGAACATCAAACCGTCACGTGTTGGCGGAATTGGTGCCGCAGTGCAGATGCATCACATCGTGAAGTCTCATGGAATTGATGCATGGGTGGGAGGAATGTTGGAATCCGGAATTGGTCGCGCATCGTGTCTTGCGCTTGCTTCGTTGCCTGGATTCACAATGACCCCCGACCTCTCTGCATCAAGTCGTTATTTCGCTGCAGATATCACAGCGCCATTTGAGTTGGTCAACGGCACGATTGCGGTGCCAAATGGTCCTGGAATCGGTGTTGTACCGCTCAATGAGGTGTTGTCATCTCCTGATACGCAAATACAAACCGTGTTTGCGCGTTGATTCATGGCACGATTACACCTATGAATTCCATCAGTCAGTTCTCCCTCGACGAGATGCTTGCCGACCTTGGTGTGTTGGTCTCGATGGAATCACCATCACGAGATGTTGAACGAGTGACTGCTCACGCTCAGGCATTGTCCACGATGATGGAACGCCTTCTTGGATCAGCGCCAACACTCATAGATTCTCCTGTTGGTCCTCACGTGCATTGGAATGGTGGTGGTGAATCAAAAGTTCTCATCCTTGGTCATCACGACACGGTCCATCCGGTGGGCACCGTTGCAGATATCCCGTTCAGTGTTGATGGCGGTATCGCGCGTGGTCCTGGTGTCTTCGACATGAAGGCTGGAATCATTCAGGCGCTTCATGCTGTCGCTTCGCTTCCTGATTCATCACATATTGAGATTCTTCTCACTGCCGACGAAGAGATTGGTTCGAAAGAATCACGAGCACTTCTTGAAGAACGCGCATTGGCATGTGGCGCAGTGTTGGTTCTAGAACCAAGCGCAGACGGTGGTGCGCTTAAGATTGGTCGCAAAGGCACCGGAACCATCACTGTGCATCTTGAAGGCCGTGCCTCTCATGCTGGGTTGGAACCTGAAAAGGGCATTAACTCGCTTGTAGAACTCGCATCATTGATTCCTCGGATTGTTGCCATCGCAAATGCAGACCTTGGTACCACTGTGACGCCCACGCTCGCTTCAGCCGGCACAGCCGACAATGTGGTGCCAGCAAACACAACATGCACCGTTGATATTCGTGTTGCTGTGCCTGAAGAGAAGCCACGCGTCGAAGCAGAGTTCGCGAAGCTTGCGGTATCTAACCCCGATGTGAAGTTGTCGCTGTCGGGCGGTATTGGTCGTCCACCGATGCACGAATCAGCAGCAGCAGAGTTGATGCCGCTGGCTCAATCGGTGGCTACACAACTTGGACTCGGCGTCATCGATGGCATTATTGTCGGTGGCGGCTCAGACGGAAACTTCACAGCAGCCGTAGGCGTGCAGACACTTGACGGTCTTGGTGCAGTGGGTGGTGGTGCTCATGGTGCCGATGAACACGTGATCGTGTCCACCATGCCTGAGCGTGCAGCGTTGCTTGCTGGTCTGTGTCAGGAGTTGTCTTCGATGGCCAAGAGGCCACCGCTTGGCAACGTGCCCGCACCGCGGTAAACCTGCAACTTCGTACGACTGTCGTCGATATCCAAGTTGCGCATGGTGAGTTGACCAATGCGGTCAAGTGGACCAAATGCTGCGTCTTCCACACGTTCCATACTGAGACGATCAGGTGCGTACGTGAGGTTCGGGCTGGTTGTATCAAGAATGCTGTAGTCATCGCCACGACGAAGACGAAGCGTGACTTCACCCGTGATAGCGGTGCCCACCCAACGCATGAGTGGCTCACGCAACATCAGTGCTTGTGGGTCAAACCAGCGACCTTCGTACAACAAGCGACCAAGACGGCGACCCATCGTGCGGTAGTTCTCCATGGTTGCTTCGTTGTGAATACCGGTAACCAAACGCTCGTATGCAATGTGCAACAACGCAAGTCCTGGTGATTCGTAAATGCCGCGGCTCTTTGCCTCGATAATGCGGTTCTCAATTTGGTCGCTCATGCCGAGACCATGACGGCCGCCAATTTCATTTGCTTCAAGAACGAGGTCAACACGTGATGCGAATTCGCGACCATTGATTGCGACAGGGAAGCCCTCAACGAAACGAATGGAAACCACTTCAGGAGCGATGGCAACATCTTCCTTCCAGTGCGCGACGCCCATGATGGGCTCAACAATTTCCATGCCCGTGCTGAGTTCTTCCAACAACTTTGCTTCATGTGTTGCACCCCAGATGTTTGCGTCGGTGGAATATGCCTTCTCTGCTGATGCCTTGTAGGGAAGTTTGCGAGCAGTGAGGAACTCGCTCATCTCTGTGCGTCCACCCATTTCATCGACGAACGTGGGGTCAAGCCACGGCTTGTAGATGCGCAGTGCAGGGTTGACCATCAGGCCATAGCGATAGAAGCGCTCAATGTCGTTGCCCTTGTAGGTGCTGCCGTCGCCCCAGATGTCAACGCCATCTTCTTGCATGGCACGGACCAACAAGGTGCCTGTGACGGCGCGACCTAATGGAGTCGTATTGAAATATGTCTTGCCCGCAGTAGTGATGTGGAAGGCGCCGCACTGCAAAGCAATGAGACCCTCGTGGACAAGTTCTTCACGGCAATCAATCAAGCGAGCTATCTCTGCGCCGTATTCCTTTGCTTTGCCAGGAATGCCAGAGAGATCGGTTTCGTCGGGCTGGCCAAGATCGGCCGTGTAGGCACAAGGTGTCGCACCTTTTTCGCGCATCCATGCAACGGCAGCTGAAGTATCGAGGCCACCGGAGAATGCGATTCCGACGCGTTCGCCGACAGGGAGATTGGTGAGGACCTTGGACATTCCTCTAACGGTACTTGCGCAGAACCAGAAGAAGGGCAATAGAAGGCGCGAGAGCAGCAAAACCGATGGTGATGATTGCGATGGCAATCGCTGGATTTGAGCCCAAATCAGGCATCGATGAAATGAGAAGAGCAATGGAGGCCACGATGCTGACGCGCACGATGCGATGTGGTCGCTGGATTGTCACAAACAGGGGGACGCCAATAATCAGGATGGGGATGAGTAGATACAACACGGGCGCAGGGTTGCTCGATGGTCCAAGCCACCAAATGGGTCGACCAATGGTTCGACTGGAGATTGTCACCGCAAGGACTGTTGCCAATACTCCAATCCATGTGATGAACGAGACCATTCTCCAGCCATCGCTAGGGGCTGTTGCGGGGGTCGTTACGTCAGAAGTCATCACGGTCACGGTACATCCATCGTGAAGCGAGACGACGGCACGGGGGAGGAGAGTCGGTCGCCATTAGTCTGTCACCCGATGGAAAAGTCCACCTTTTCAAAGTTGTCAGTGTTCTTCCCGATGTGGAACGAGCAGGACTACATCGAGCGAGCACTTGATGCGGCTCGTGAAGAGTGTGAAGACCTCATGTCCACTAACGACATTGGTGATTATGAGTTGATCGTGATTGATGATGCATCCACCGACTCCACCCCTGAGATTGCTGCCCGGTTAGCCAGCGAAGACCCTCGAGTGAAAGTGGTGCGTCATCCGGAGAACCGCAAGCTTGGTGGTTCGATGAAGTCTGGCTTTGCGGCCGCAACGGGCGACCTTGTTCTCTACACCGATGCCGACTTGCCGTTTGACATGCACGATGTGCATAAGGCAATTCGCCTTCTTCGCTATTACAACGCCGACGTTGTTAGCGCGTATCGCTTTGATCGCACAGGCGAGGGGTATGTACGCACCGTGTATTCGTTCTTCTACAACCTCATGGTGCGAGTGTTGTTCGGAGTGCGTATGCGCGACATCAACTTTGCTTTCAAACTGTGCCGCACCCGCATCTTTGACCATGTTGAGTTGAAGAGCGAAGGTTCTTTCATTGATGCTGAACTTGCAGTGAAGGCGCAGAAATATGGCTACACCGTTATTCAGTTCGGTGTGGACTATTTCCCTCGCACCCGCGGTGTGTCCACCCTGAGTTCACCTGGTGTGATCTTCAAGATTCTTCGCGAGGCACGCAGTCTGCGCCGTGAAATCAGGGGAATCACCCCTGTCATTTCGGCCTGAAGCCCCTCTTTTCAGCCTCGTTGGTAGCGTTCATGGCTCGTGAGCGAGCCTTTTGACCCAGAGACGAGCGAGTCATATCTCCCCGAGGATTATGCGGGGGAATATCCCGCTGAATACATCCCACCGCATGTGCCCTGGTGGATTCATTGGCGACCCGCCATGATTGCGGCCGCCATTTTTGCAACGGCCGTTGGCGGTGTTGTGGTCTCGAAGAACAGTTCCTCTGCGCCCGCCACGACTACGACTTCTTCTGTTGCGCCCGGAGAATGTCCTGTTGGTTCGCCCATCACCTGCTTTCATCAAAATCGCATCGTGCGTGATGGCATGAAGGGCGGTGACGTTCGCCGCATTCAGCAGCGCCTGAAAGATCTGAAATTTGATCCAGGCGCTATCGACGGCATCTATGGTGGCGACACGATGATGGCTGTGTGGGCCTTCCAGTCACTTGTACTGAAAGTGCCCCGGAATGCACTTGTCGATTTTGTGACACCGGTGTTGTGGGATGCAATGCGCGGTGATGTGGTGATCACTCCGCGGCGCCAGCCAGGAACGCCTCACCATGTTGAGGTGTACCTGCCTGAACAGGTTCTGGTGGTGTTCTCGGGCACTGAAGTCAATTTGGTGACCCATATTTCTTCTGGCACCGGTCAGCACTGGTGTGAAGAAGTCATCATCGACCCAGGTGAGGAAGGCAACAAGAGTGCAGATGTCATTAAAGAAGGATGGTGCGGCGACGCCGTGACGCCTGGTGGCATCTATCGCTTCTACAACCGCAAGATAGGCCTTCGTCAAAGCAAACTCGGCACCATGTGGAACCCGGTCTATTTCAACTTCGGTATTGCAGTACACGGTGCGATGAATATTCCTAAGGAACCTGCATCGCACGGCTGTATTCGTATTCCTATTTTCATTTCGGAGTATTTCCACACATTGGTGGATTACAACGACCGTGTCTACGTATTTGATGGCGTGAAAGAACCTGAAGAATACGGATCTCAGATTCCTCCTTCTGACAAGAAGGATCCGAACTACACAACAACGACGTCGACGCCAACGACGACATCGGTTCCAAAGACGACTGTGCCGAAATCAACTGTGCCGAAGACAACAGTTCCTCGCACGTCTTCAACGATGTCCTCGACGACGCCGTAACCATTTCGTTAGTCGAGTTTCGCGAGGACCTTGTTGAGTTCGTCGATCTCGGAATTCTGAGATTTCACAATTGCTTTGGCGAGTGCAACAACCTCGGAGTTCTTTCCGTGTTCTGCGGCGTATTCGGCCATGTGGAGTCCGCCTTTGTGGTGCGCAATCATCAGAGTGGCGAAGATCTTGTCTGCAGCTGCATCCCGTGACTTGTACAACGTCTGCAATTCGGCATCCGTTGCCATGCCTGTCATCTCCTCGAGAGGCATGGGCATTCCCATCCACGACATCGCAGTGTCGGATTCATTGGTCTCTGATTCGCTGAACATACGCAGCATCTGGGCCATGCGGCCACTCTCGGCAGATTGATCGAGCATGATTTCTCGTGCGATCATGTGGAGCAAGGCATTGCCTTTCTGGGATGCGCCCAAATAAACAACCGACATGGTGACAGCTTGCTCATGGTGGATGCGCATGTCCTGAAGGAAGCCCGTATCCACTTTGCTGTGGGATGCAACAGAATCGGAACGCCCGATGGCAAAACCCACTGATCCAGCAACAAATGTAAAGACAAAGAGCATCAAAACGATGTTGAGGGGGTTCTTCCACCAGGGGAGCAGTATGTCGGGGGTGGTGTCCGTCTCTGTGTTCACCTACGACACGGTAGTAGCCTCGCTGTCATGACATCCACAGCCCCCATCGTCCTGTCAGACCTCGTTACCTTCCCTCGCGTGATGAATCGCGCACGTGTTCGTGATGCAGTTCTCGTCCTTTCAGCCGCTTTGTTCACCGCACTCTGTGCACAAGTGACAATTCACCTTGGCTTCACCCCAGTTCCATTGACGGGACAAACATTTGCTGTGTTGTCGGTCGGTGGCATCTTGGGTGCTCGTCGCGCAATGGCGAGCCAACTGGTCTACTGGGCACTCGGAGCGATTGGTCTTCCTTTCTATGCGGCAGCTTCGGGCGGTTGGACAAAGGCAACAGGTTCGACCTTCGGTTATTTCGTTGGTTTCGTTTTGGCTGCTGGAGTCGTTGGTTGGTTCGCTGATCGTCGCGACGACCGCAATTACGTTTCGTCGTTGTCGGCAATGTTCCTCGCATCCGGAATCATCTATGCATGCGGAGCACTCTGGCTTGCCCACTCTTTGAACATCGCAGTTGCAACTGGTGATACCAACGCAATCTCTTTGGGCGTTAGCCCATTCCTTGCAGGTGACGTTGTGAAGATTGCTCTTGCAGCAGCGATTGCACCACTCGGTTGGGCCACCTATTACGCAAAGCCTCGCTAAACAGGAGAGTTCGTGGCGCAGTCTGGCAATAGCGAAGCCTCAGTGGCGCGCAAACTAGGTCGGCCGGCGGACACAGACTCCACTGATACTCGTGAACGAATCATTGATTGCGCTTGCAACAAGTTTGCGAGTGAAGGATTTGAAGGCACGACCAATAAGGACATAGCTGCACAGGCTGGAATATCGAGTGCGGCGTTGTATCACTACTTCCCGTCTAAGTCCGATCTATATGTCGCTGTGTGCGAGCACATCTCGCGAGTTTTTGTAGATGTTTTCTGTCGTGCCAAAGAAAGTGATCCACGTCTTGAACGTCGCATCACCGCTCTGTTGGCAGAAAACGGACGGATCGGTCTTTCGACTCCATCCATCGTTGGTTTCATCACCGGAATTTCAGCAGTTGTAAAGAAACATCCTGAGGTTGCCCGCGGTGCCGATGCTTTCAGTGCAGGCTTTCGTCGAATGACTCTTGACCTCATTGAGACCTCAACTGAAAAGGATCTCATTTTGGGCGATGCCTCAGCGAATGGTTTTGCCGACTTAACTGTCGCCGTTCTTGCCGGACTGGGCCGAATGAGTGCCCGCGGTGAGCAGAAACGCCGTGATGCAGCAGTGGAAATGTACTTACAGCTCATTCGGGCTTCATCACACAAGTAGTTTGGACGGCAGTGAATGCCGAAGAACTTCAGAAACTGAGAGCGCAAGCAAGTCAGTCTCCCTCGATTGCAGAACTGTTCCGTCGAGAGCCTTCTCGTGCGGGAACATTCACAATTGATGCGTGTGGAATCCATGCAGATTTCTCTCGCCAGCTCATCACTGATGAATTGTTGGCGTCTCTTTTGAAGGTCGTGGAATCACAACACATCGCCGAAAAGTTTCAAGCAATGTTCGATGGTGACGTCATCAACACCACGGAACAACGCCGCGTGCTCCACGCTGCCGCCCGCGCAGATTCTGATGCCAACGAGTGGTCCGCTCTTGCGGCAGTTCAACATCAGCGGGCCTCGGTCTTTGCAGAATCCGTTCGTGCGCGTACCGATATTGATGCAGTCATCAACATCGGTATCGGCGGCAGTGATCTTGGCCCCGCAATGGCTGCTAAAGCTTTGCGTCACTATCACAGCGGGCTTATCGTGCGATTCGTTTCCAACATTGATGCAGCTGATCTCGATTCGGCATTAGAAGGTCTGAACCCTCAGCGAACACTCTTCATCGTGTCGTCGAAGACATTCACCACTCTTGAGACGATGCATAACGCTGAACGGGCACGCGCTTGGGTGTCTGCTTCGGGAATTGATTGGACATCACGTTTTGCTGCTGCGACAGCGAATCCCGGTGCAGCGATTGCATGGGGTATTCCCGCTGAACAGACTTTTGAATTCTTCGATTGGGTGGGCGGCCGATTCTCGTTGTCATCCGTTATTGGCCTTCCGCTGATGTGTGCGATTGGCGTCAATCGCTTCAACGAAATGTTGCAGGGCATGCGCGAGATGGATGACCATGTTCTCAGTGCATCACCAGACACAAACCTGCCGATTATGCACGCATTGACATGGTTCGTGAATGCAGTTCTTTTGCAGCTACCCACTGTTGCGGTTGTGCCATACAGCCATGACCTTTCACGCCTGCCAGCTTTCTTGCAGCAATTGGTGATGGAGAGCAACGGCAAAGGTGTCGCACTAGATGGCGGAGTATTGCCACACGGAACGTCTCCTGTTGTGTGGGGTGAACCAGGCACAAATGGCCAACATGCGTTTTTCCAAATGTTGCATCAGGGAACGCAAGTAGTTCCGGTCGAATTCGTGAGCACTGTTGCACCGCTTGGTGATGACTTGGTTGCACACGACTTATTGATTGCCAACATGATTGCGCAAGCAGAAGCACTTGCTTCGGGAAGTTCTTCGGATGATCCACAACGTCATTTCCCGGGGAATCGCCCGAACACTGTGTTGATGCTGGAGCGACTTGACGCGCGTTCGTTGGGTGCGCTTGTCGCGATGTATGAACATTCCACAGCGGTGCAGGGTTGGCTGATGGGCGTCAATAGCTTTGACCAATTCGGTGTTGAATTGGGCAAATCAATGGCCAAAATTGCCGCAAATGCAATTGAAAAAGGCGAGGCCGATTCAGCGCAAACTATGACACACCCATTGATGGAATGGTTTTTGCATCATCGGCAGTACAACTCGTAGCTGAGAGATGTGAATGGGGCAACTGCGCCCTATCCTGCCCTAAATGGCGGGCAATAAATCAACGGTGAATTCCACAGAGCGAATGCTGAACCTTGTTGCGTTACTCAGTGAGTCAACGCTTCCTCTCACACTTGAAGCAATTTCGAACAGTATGCGTGGTCAGTATCCAGAGAAAGACGAAGCACGTCGTACAGCGTTTGAACGCGACAAGAAGTCATTACGCAAATTGGGCATCCCCATTACAACGCAAACACTTGCCGGTAGTGATGCTGGAAAGACTGCATACTCCATTGATCGCGCCGGATACACACTTATTGACTTTGCGTTGACCGAAGATGAACTCTCTGCGTTGCAGCAGGCTGCAGCAATGGTGCAAATTGGAACCACCTGGGGCAAGCAGGCCGTGCAATGGCTCGGTGGAGAAATTGTCGATACCGAACTTTCTGGTGCGGTCAAAGTTGACGCTCAATCACAAGTGCTTCCCACTCTGTGGTCCGCAATTGCATCGTGTAGCTCAGTGTCTTTCGCTTATCACGGTCGCCGTCGCCAAGTGAACCCATATGGTTTGATTGCTCGCAACGGCTTTTGGTACCTCATCGCATTTGATATCGAGCGCACGATGCAAATTACGTATCGTGTTGACCGCATTGAAGACAGCATCACTGTGGGTGCGGCCGGCTCATTTGAACGGCCGGAAGATTTTGATCTTGCAACGGCGTACAAGCGTGACCCCAAGGATTTTGCAGATGCCGGAACAGAGATTGCCATCGTTCGCCTTGACCATCGTGTTGCTCCAGTAGTGATGCGTGAACTTGGCGAGGATGCCGTTGTTGCGCGTCGCACCGATGGATCCATTGATGTCGAGGTTGCTTGCGGTAACCGTCCTGCATTCAAGTCATGGTTGTTTGCGATGGTTGACCGTGCAGAAGTCATCTCACCTGAATTGGTTCGTCAAGAAATCATTGCTGATCTGCAGCGCATGGCAGGAGGTGCCCAATGAGCGGCAAGCGTGGACCACGTAGTGCAGAGGACCGCGTACGCGGACTATTGGTGATGCTTCCATGGCTGATGCAGCGCAAGCGTGTTGCCATCGCCGATATGGCAAAGCAGTTCAACATGAGCGAGTCGGACCTCATCGAAGATATTGAGCTGGCGTCCATGTGCGGTCTGCCGCCATATTCGCCATATGAACTCACTGAAGTGTTCATTGACGAGGATTTCATCCTTGTTGGGCCTAATAAGCACTTTGAACGTCGTCTTGAGCTCACTTCTTCGGAAGCATTCGGCCTCAGCCTTCTTGCAGCTGCTGCAGAAGAAATGCCCGGATTCACTCGTGGTCGTGACTTGAAGAACGCACTCAAGAAGCTTCGTAAAGTTCTGGGCGAAGGAATTGTTGATGTCGATGTTGAATCGCCACAGTTCTTGAATGAAGTGACGGAAGCGTCACAGTCAGGTGAGCGCCTTCGTATTACGTACTGGACACCAGCACGCAACGAAGAGTCCGATCGCACCATCACGGTTCGCTCGGTATTTACCGACCGTGGTCATTGGTATATCTCTGCCGATGATGATGCATCCGGCGATCGTCGCCATTTCCGTGTTGACCGCATTCGCAAGGTGGAAGACACTGGCGAGTTTGTTCCTGTTGCTGCAGAGCCAGTGCAAGTACCTGCATGGTTTGTTGATGCCGCTGACAAGCTTGTCGTCACACTCGATGTCGCCTCAGAAGCAGCCTGGGTGGTGGAGACCTACCCGTGTCGTTCGCTCACGGAAAATGCCGATGGCTCATTCCGTGCAGAGTTGGTTGTGAATAGTGAGCACTGGCTTGGCCGATTGTTGTTGCGCGGTGAAGGCAAAGTCACTGTTGTGGAGCCGAGCAATCTGGCCGGACTGCAGCAGAGCGTTGCAGCACAAGTGTTGGCGAAATACGCCACGAAGTAATTAGGAGAACAGATCGGGTAACTGATCTGGCTTCTGCACATCCATCTCACGCATGAGGTGGATTAATAGTTCTGCAGTTGCAGTGGCATCGGATTTGGCTTCATGAGCATTTTCATGATTGATGCCGTAATGCTCGCACAGCGCTTGCAAGGAATGCTTGCGAGTGCGATCTTGATCTGTTTTGCGGGCAAGCGCCAAGGTGTCGACGTAGGTATTGATCTTGTTCTCTAGGCCAACTCTTGCGGACTCTGCGTGTAGGAAGTTGATATCGAACTTGGCGTTGTGGGCAGTGAAGAGATTGCCTTCGCTGATATTCCACACTTTTTCGAGGGCTTCGCGTAGTGGCATGCCTTGAGCGACTTGTTCGGCCGAGATGCCGTGAACATGTTCTGCGCCGTGCGTGTATTGAGAAGGACTCTCTGGACGAACCACGGTGTCAAAAGATTCGACTATCTCACCTTCGCCATTGATGACGATGGCAGCAACTTGGATGACTCTGTCGGTCTCTGGGTTGATGCCAGTGGTTTCAAAGTCGACAACAGCGAAAGAAACATCACGCATGGATCGTGCGGAATTGTGTTCGTAGTTGTTTGACATATTTGAAAGAGTAAGCGCAGGGTGGTGCAACGTAAGGAATATGCGTTGCGTTAAGCAGGCGGTGGCGTCATGACATCGATAATTGTTTGCTTATCGAAATAGTCACGCCAGAGAGTGAACTTGCCGTTTTTGATTTCAAAAACACCAGCAACGGGCAGTGTTGTCCAGCGACCATGAATCTCAACGCGATCGTCTCGTTCGTTCAGGACTGTGCCGTGAGTGAGGTCGCCTGAAGATGTTTGGCGTAGAACTTTCCAATCAATTCCGGTGCACATGCCAAAGAATCCGGTGAGAGTGTCTTTCAAGCCTTGCGGTCCGAATGTCTTACCCATCGGAACATTGTCGTATTCAAAGTCGTCGGAGACCATTGCGGCGGCACCCTCTAAGTCGCGAGCAACAAGTTTGGTGATGAATTCGTTGACGAGTTCTTCAGGTGTAGAGGCCATGCACAAATTGTGCCACAGGCACTACAGAAGTTCGGCGGCGAGACTGGCGACTTCGCTGCGCTCACACGAAGCAAGCGTCACATGGCCAAAACAGCTTTGGTTGGCAAAGGCATGAATGAGAACTGCGAGTGCATTGTTTGACTCGCCCATGTACGGCGCATCAATTTGGCTCGTGTCACCGGTAAAGATCACTTTGGTTCCTTCACCAATGCGGGTGAGGATGGTCTTCAGCGTTGTTGGCTCGAGATTCTGCGCCTCGTCCACCACAACGAATTGACGGTGCAGTGAGCGGCCGCGAAGGAACGTGACGGATTCAAGGGACAATTGACCGCGCGCCGTGAAGTCTTCAATGAGGCGTCGGGCATCGTGGCTACTGCGCTGGTCAGTGAGCGCAACGATTGCGTCGTGAATTGCTGACATCCATGGGTCGAGCTTTTCGTCTAGCCCGCCAGGAAGGAATCCGACATCGGCCCGACCAACGGGAACAAGCGGGCGATACACCGCAAGCTTTTCGTATGTACGGGATTCAACGACTTGTTCGAGACCTGCTGCAATTGCCATCACGGTCTTGCCGGTACCGGCACGACCATCGAGTGCGATCACGCTGACATCGGGATCCATGAGCAATTCAAGAGCAAAGCGTTGTTCTTTGGAGCGAGCGCGTAAGCCCCATGCCTCGGGGGATGAAGCGGAAAGCAGTTCGGTCATTTCACCATTGCAGCGAACAAGCGCCGACTGAGACCCGGACCGAACGACGGCGAACTCATTGACGACGAGTTTTGCTTCGTTGCCGAATGCATCGGTATCGATCTCGCCGTTGTTGTAGAGACCGTTCACAATCTCCGTGGAGACATCAAGAGTGAACCAACCCATGGGGCGGGTGTTTGCTGCACGGCCCACAGGCTGATGTTCTGCCGCAACAAGACCGAGGTGAGCTGCCTTGATGCGCAGACCGGCATCGTTCGAAATCACTTGAGTTGGGGCGTATCGAGACTGTCCAAGTGCTGCACCGATGATGCGGTTGTCAGGAACCTCTGGATTTAGGCCATTTTCAACGAGGCGATCGCGCTGAATGCCATTGACTTCGATGTGAATCGTTGCGCTGCCGGGTTCACCATTCAGTGGAGTGGGTTCGTGAATAGAACCACCGGCACGCTTACGAAGATCTTCGATGGTGCGCAATGCAGTTCGTGCTGAACGGCCAACATCATCGGGACGGCTCTTTAATCCATCAAGCTCTTCCACCACGGTGAGAGGAATGACGATGTCACATCCAGGGAACTGATGGAGACAACCCGGATCTGCGATGAGAACTGAAGTGTCGATGACGATGCGAGTGCGCACAGAAGAGTCAAAATTCGAGGTGCTTAACGTCGCACCATTTGGTGACGAAACGTCCGCACCGATCTGCTCCGCAACATGATCGATGTCTTCATCATTCACCGAGCGAGAAGTGAAGTGGTGGATTTCAAGGTGAACTTTTTGTTTCAGAAAAGTTCTGAGATGCATTTTTCGGGGAAATTTCAGAAATTTTTTAAAATTTTTTTCGGGCAAAAAAGTGACGTCCATCACGCGGTTGAAAACGCTTCGAAACGCAAAATTCATGAAGTCCTTACGCCGCTTGGGATTGCGCAGATTCAGTGATGTGTGAAGTTGCAAAAAGCCTTTATCCACAAGGGGTTTTGAAATACACACCTCGGGAAACCCTTGCAGTTATTGGGTTTCAGCAAATTCTCGCAAAGAATTTCTTGTTATTGAAGAAATGAAATTCAAGGCGGATGCGGTCGCATCGGGCTGCATCACAACAGGAATTTTCATCGTGATGAACGTTCGCAATCACTGGTGCATCGCGCACTGAGATTTCTTCAAAAAGTGCGATAGTTGCATTTGCAAGTAATCGAATGCTTGCAATTACTGAAAATTGCAAGTCAGATTGTTTGTACCACTCCGATTCCGAGGAGGAAACACAATGACCAAAGCAGAACTCATCGAAGAGATTGCAAAGCAAGCTGAGTGCACGAAGGCAGACGCCGAGCGCACTCTCACAGCTTTCTTTGACTTAGTAGTTGCTTCTACCAAGAAGGGCGAAAAAGTGGCATGGCCGGGCTTCGGCTCGTTCAGCACCACCGATCGCAAGGAGCGCACCGGTCGCAACCCACAAACGGGTGCGGCAGTAACGGTTCCCGCCTCAACTGCGATGAAGTTCACAGCGAGCTCAACATTAAAAGCTCAGCTGAACCCAAACCGTAAGTAACCACTTACCCAACGATAGGAAACTAAAGTGGCAGCAAAGAAGAAAGCAGCAGCTAAAAAAGCTCCTGCACGCAAGAAGAAAGCAGCAGCTAAGAAGGCTCCTGCACGTAAGAAGAAGGCAGCAGCCAAGAAGGCTCCTGCAAAGAAGAAGAAGGCTGCTAAGAAGGCAGCCCCAGCAAAGAAGAAGGCTGCTAAGAAGGCTTCTCCTGCAAAGAAGAAGGCCGCTAAGAAGGCAGCCCCAGCAAAGCGCAAGGCAGCCAAGAAGGCAGCCCCAGCTAAGCGCAAGGCAGCCAAGAAGGCAGCACCTGCAAAGAAGAAGGCAGCTGCAAAGCGCAAGCCTGCCGCACGCAAGACTGCAGCAAAGAAGAAGTAATTCTTCTTTCGCTCTTTTAAGCGAAAAAACCAACCGGCTCGGAGTGCAGAAGAGGGGGACGCAAGTCCCCCTCTTCTCTTTTGTACCGGTGAAGTTCGTGTCGGCGCCCTGACTTGATTTCGGCAACACTGTTGCCATGTCAGATGTCGTCGACCCAGTTCTTGTCGATCTCGCAGGCGAAGTCGCCGCGATTGATTCATTACTGAGTTCTCTTTCCCAAGTGGACTGGTCCAAGCAGACTCCGGCGCCCGGCTGGAACGTCGCAGACCAAGTGATTCACCTTGGGCTTTTTGATCGTCGTGCACAATGGTCGATGACCGAGCCTGAACGGTTCAACGAAGACATGCGTGCGTTGATGACGAAGGGTGGAGTTGAGGGGGTTCATGATGCGGAGCGTCATCGATCACCAGATGACTTGCTGTTGTGGTGGCGCAATGGCGCGGCAGATCTTGCATCAGCAGCGCGCAGTCTTGATCTCTCGGCACGATGTGTCTGGTATGGCCCTTCTATGAGTGCACGTTCGATGTTGACAGCACGTCTGATGGAAACGTGGGCACATGGATACGACATTGCAGATGCGGTGGGCGTAACGATGCCGGCAACTGACAGGTTGCGCCACGTGGCCCACATTGGAGTGGGTGCACGGCGGTTTGCCTTTGCGGCCAACAAACGCGAGATGCCAGATGGTGATGTGTTTGTCGAACTCGTTGCACCCAGTGGTGCAGTGTGGACGTGGGGAGAATCGTCAGCGACAAACTCTGTGAAGGGCGATGCCTTGAACTTCTGTTTGGCAGTGACGCAGCGTCGTCATCTTGATGACTGTGATCTTGACGTGCAGGGTTCACTCGCTGTGGAGTGGATGTCGATTGCTCAGGCATTCGCTGGTGCGCCAGGAGTAGGGCGCACGAAAGGTCAGTTCGACTAGAGCCTGTCCATCAGGTGGAAGATTTCTGCTGCTGCCACACCGTGAGGCTTACCGAGATCTGCCATGCGAGTACGCATGCGCTGACGGAACACTTCCATGCCGTCTTCGTCGGTTGCCTTCATCGTGCTTTCAAACTGGCTTTCGTGGCGTTCTAACGCTGTGAGTTTTGTTGCAACGTAATCGCTGATGTCTTCGAAGTGATTTGCTTCGTCGGCTTCCCACAGCAACAACGCATCAGGGCGATGATGAACAACACCATGTTCCGTCATGTGATGCTTGAGAAAGTGCGGGTCACGTGCGGCAACAATCGCATCGCACACATTGAGTCCGGTGTTGCGATGATCTGGGTGCAAGCGATAGCGCTTCCAGGGGTCATGTGACAGAACGACATCTGGCTTGATGGTGCGAATCGCAAGTGCGATGCGGTCAATGGCTTCCTTGGAATGTTCCAGTTCGCCATCGACGTATCCGAGAAATGTGACGGAGCCGGTTGCGCCAAGTGCTGCAGCTGCATTGCGCTGTTCCGCTTGGCGGGATGCGATGAGCGCAGGGATGTCGGCATCAGGGTTCCATGTGCCTTTTGAACCGTCTGTGCACACAAGGTGATGCACTACCGTGCCGGTAGCAGCCCATTTTGCAAGGGTGCCGCCGCAGCCAAACTCCACATCATCAGGATGTGCGCCGATTGCAAGGACAACCTTCGGGGTGGCGAGATTGCTGGTGTGGGATGTTGTGGTCACGGGTGGTTGACCTGGTTCGTTGGCGCTCATTGTGCATCCTTTCGGCGTCGTTCTAATTCGCTGAGATCATCAGCAGTATCGAGATCAAGTGAGAGTGATTCATCGTCGATGACTTCAAAGCGAAGTCCTAACGATTCAGCTGTGCGGATGTGGTTATCCAAACTGCCGGGGCCATACGCAGTAGTGAAGGTGCTGGCGAGGGGGAAGGACAACACGTTGGTGCCGTCATTGTGACGGTCGGTGACCATCGTGACGAGACCTTCTTTAGCGACGTGTGCAAGTTCTTCTGCAAGTGGCAGATCTGCGTGCGCCACGATGACGTGGTCAAAGCCGAGTGCTTCGATTGCATCGCGACCTGCAGTGACGGCGACATCGAGTCCTGGGGTTGAACAGTGCACCACATGAGCACCGAGTGAGACGGCCCAGTTCGCAACAGAGTCGTCAGAGCACACGATGTACGCAGGAAGTGGAGATGCGGCGTGTACGACCGTCTCAGCGCACGTACGAGCTAACTCTTCGCGTTGTGCCGGCGTGAGAGTGTCGGCGAGGCGACCTTTTGCCATGGTGAATGACTTCACGGGGATCACAACGGCAACGCGCACGAGGGTAAGCCTACGAACCGGAGGACGCCATGGTCCTAGTGGTCGCCTACGCTGTTTGCATGGCGTCAATTCGCATGGCAGTAGTGGGCGCAGGCTCGTGGGGAACCACCGTGGCCTCGCTGGCAGCAGCCAATACCCCCACCACCTTGTGGGCGCGCCGTGCTGATGTTGTTGAGTCCATCAATACCCATCACATCAATCCCAGCTACATCAGCGGCGTTTCTTTGGCGCCAGAACTGAAGGCCTCTACGTCGCTGATTGACACGGTCTCCAATGCTGATGTTGTGGTGATGGCTGTTCCTTCTCAGGGATTCCGCCAAGTGCTCACTGAGGCTGCACCGCACATTCGTCCGTGGGTGCCCATCGTGAGTCTCTCAAAGGGCTTGGAAGCCGGAACCATGATGCGCATGTCGCAGGTGGCGAACGATGTGTTGCCTGATCATCCTGTTGCAGTTCTTACAGGTCCAAACCTTGCGTCGGAGATTTCTGTGGGTCAACCCGCAGCCAGCGTGGTGGCAATTGCTGATGACGTCATCGCGACGGCGTTGCAAGAGTTGTTCTCCAGTCCCACCTTCCGCGTGTACACAAACTCTGATGTGGTGGGTTGTGAACTTGCTGGCGTGGTCAAGAACGTGATCGCCATTGCCTCAGGTATGGCGATGGGTATGGGTTTTGGTGACAACACTCGCGCTTCATTGCTGACTCGTGGTCTTGCAGAGATGACACGTCTTGCAGTTGCCCTTGGTGGCGATGCAGATTCGCTTGCTGGCCTTGCTGGTATGGGTGACCTCATTGCAACGTGCTCGTCCACCAGAAGTCGAAACACCAGTGTGGGTGTGCGCTTGGGTCAGGGCGAAGCACTTGCCGACATTGTTGCCTCGACATCAATGGTTGCTGAAGGTGTTCGTAGCTCGGCCATCGTTTTGCAGTTGGCCCAGCAACACAACATCGATATGCCCATCACGGAACAAGTGGTGGCTGTCTGTCATGAAGGAAAGACCGCAACTGATGCGCTCCTCGCATTGATGTCGCGTCGCGCGCGACCAGAAGCAAAGTAAGTACACATATGAACCCCTCAACATCTGGTCGTCTTATTGGGCATCGTGGTGGCGCATGGCGCGGCACCGTGACAGAACATGGTTCTGTGTTGCCCGCAGATGGCAGTGCAGAACTTGATTGGTTTATCGCAGCTGATGATCGCTGGTACACGCCGCGCGTCGAAGCAAGCACTCGTCAGAAGTGGTACGCCGGTTATCCCGTTGCTGAGACACGCGTGAAGATTCCGGGCGGCGACATGATCCAACGCGTGTACGTGGTTGCCGACCTCGGTGGCATGACGGTGATGGAGTTTGAGAACGACTCGCCGATGCCTGTGGTTGTCGCTGTCACGCGTCGCGATGTCTTCACCACTCGTGAACCTGCAGCGAATCCTCCTGTAGGTATTGACCTTCCGTCAGATTCCATTGTCATTCCAGTTGGGCATAAGAGCAGTTCACGCATTGCGTTAGCGCATAAGAACCCTGCCTCAGGTCGTCTGCCAGAAGACACGCCAAATCACCAAGCAGTGGTGCGCGGATGGGAAAAGGCATGCGATACGGCCTCGCGCATCAATGTTCCCGATCACACGATTGTCGCTGGCGTGTCTCGCGTGCGCAGTGACTTGTTGTTAGGCGTGGGTACCGATGATGCCGCAATTGAACTTGCCCGTTTAGGTGAGACCCATCACGATTCCATCCTTGATGTGGTGGAATCAGTGCAACGACGCTTGAAGGCAGAGAAGCGCGCAAAGGTGTTGCAGTGGGATACACCACACCTCATGACATCAGCAGCACGCGCATGCGTGTTGTTAGGTGATGAAGTTGCTGCCGGCGACATTGGCTCGGCATGGTTGCGCTTTGCAGACCGCGATGTGCAGGAACTGCCTATTGAAGTACCCGCTGGTCTTGCGTCCATTGCATGGGCAGAGTCGTTGCTTGCGCAAGGTTCAGCAAGTGGTGGCGTGTGCCGCATTCTTCCTCACGGAATTCCAGAACCATGGTGGGGCGCTTCATTTGAAGCGCATGGGCTCACAGGTGATGCGTTCCGCACTGTTGGCTATGCAGTGCGTTGGCACGGACCACGCCCTGCAGTCTTGTGGGAGGTTTCCGGTGCGCCGGGCCTTGTGCTGACGAATGGCGAGTGGGCGTCACCAGATGCCACAGGCGAGACGCTGCTGGAAGCTCCTGTGTCTGACCATGTGCATGACCACGAACATGGTCATGATCACGACCACGCTCACTAGTCGGCTTCTGCCTCGAAATCGAGTTCGTCAATCGCGTCGAGGCGTTCATCGTCATCAAACTCGCCGATGTAGTCGTCGATGTTGAGACCACACTGTGCGCAGTAGGCAATGTCATCACCGTCATAAGTGATGTCTCCGCCACATGTGGGACAGGACTCTGCTGAATCAATGCTTGTAATCATGATGAGACTGTTGCAAATAACAGTCCGCATGGGAATCGGTAATGAATACCGAATGTGTGTTTAGCGGTCGGTGAAAAGTTCGAATGTGTCGCCCACGGAGATTTCCCCGCATGTGGTGACCATCGCATAGAGGCGGCTGTAATCACCGCGCTCGTGGCTCATTGCCATGAAGTTCTTGTCGAGGAACCAATCGTTGTTCTGGCTGCACGGAATTGCGTATGCAGTGAGAAACCCGCGCACCTTGCCGATGCGGAAATGTGCGCCCGGACGGAATGCTCCCGCGGGGATTCCCGAGACTGTGATGTTCTCGCCGGCATAACCAGGTCCGATGGGGTGACCCTGCGCACGCAGTGCATCAATCGCATCGGTGGACCAGATGCAGAGTGCTTGCCACGGACGTCCGTGATGGACGCGTGATTCCTGCACGTCGCCTTCTACACCTTTCCATGTGATGATGGCGTGGTCGATTGCTTTCTTGGGCAAACCTTTTGACGCATGCAGGTGGGCGATGGTGCCCGTGTGTTCTTCGTTCAGCAAACGCATGGTGGGGAAGAAGCGCCACGACGCTGCGAGAAGAGATTCGATTTGTGGATCGGTGAGCTCTTTGTATTTCGCTACAAGTGCTTTGGTGAGTGCGATGAATGCGGCATCGACATTGTCGAGTGATGGCAACTTGATGCCACCGAGTGACGACATCTCTGCAAGAAATCCGCGAGCGCCCGCAAGCCAGCCATCAGGAATCTGAGAATCGTGTGAGTGGTGTTCCCAGATCTCATCGAGGTTGCTGATCGTCTTTTGTGCATCTTGGGCCGTGTAGATGTAGTTGCCAACGGTGATGGATGCTCTGCCTGCCATGTGCGAAGCCTACGCTTCATGCAATGGCACGACCGGAACCCACCCTTGACGTTGAGCGTGAATTCTTCGCCAACGGCGCACGCATTGTTGCGGGCATGGATGAAGTGGGTCGTGGTGCAATTGCTGGTCCCGTCACCATTGGTGTCGTCGCCATTGATGCAAACGTGGGGGAGATTCCTGCAGGTTTGCGTGACTCAAAGTTGATGACGCCGAAGCGACGCGAAGCAATGGTGCCTGTGGCGAAAGAGTGGGGCATTGCGTGGGCAACGGGTTCTGCAACTGCCGCCGAGATCGACAAGTTCGGCATCGTGACTTCTTTGGGTTTGGCTGCTAGTCGCGCATTGCAGAACTTGGGCATCACACCCGATGTGGTGATCTTGGACGGCAACACTGCATTCCTGATGGAAGAAGCTGGTGGACCGCGCATCGTGACGCGCATCAAAGCGGACCAAGACTGCGCATGTGTGTCTGCGGCCAGCGTGATTGCAAAAGTAGAACGCGACACTTTGATGACGCAGTTGCACGAGCAGTTTCCGCACTACGGGTGGGAAGGCAACAAGGGTTACGGCGCAACGGTGCATACCGATGCAATCAAGACGCATGGAGTCACTGACTTGCATCGCAAGTCCTGGAACCTCGGCGTTTGAGTTCCTGTATTGCGTCACGAAATTGACTTGAACGGATCTTGTGAAAGACGTTAGGCATTGCCGCGTTCAGCTGCAGAATTTTGTAACGCCTAGTCTCTTTATTGAACAAGTATTTTGAGATTAGAGAGATTGTCTTGATGAGTTGGAAGACACGAGCCCAAAAATTAAAGATAAGTCTGATGCTTCTGGCCCTACTGAGTTTTGGGTCAATAATTTGGGCAAATTGGTGGGCACAACAGCAAGATGAAGCATTGGACGCGAGGTTTGTTTGGACTATTTGGTGCCCAATCATGGTCGTCATCCTGTTCGGCGTTCTCGCATTGTGGAATAACATTCGACGGGCCCAAATCCCAGTTTTTGTGGGGGATAAATGGGAACAGCTTTCTCGATTGAATCTAGAAATTGAAAAGATGCAGCGAGTTCTTGAGTTCAAGAGCAAATTTTCTTCTGGAGATAATTTAGATAAGAAATTTGGAAGCTATTTCTTCATAATTTCAACCCTTCTTGGGTTCGTAACTGTTGCGGGTTTCTTGCTTCACAAACCGGACAAATTTGATCCAGTAGGAACTGTTTGGATCTCGTTCAATCTGATGGTCATTGCACTATTCCTGGTCAGTTATTCGGTCAGCACGGTAATTCCTAACTTGTGGAAATCACATGAAGTAGAACTGGCTGAATTATTGAATACAAAAGCAAGAGATCTCGAACAATTGGCAAAGGAAGAGTTGATTGATGAGGTTTGTAATGCGGACGATGCAGTTGCCAAATTGATTGAACTCCATCAACTTCCATTGCCCCGCATGCCACGAAACTCGAGAGATTTCGAATTCCTGGCGTCCCAGTGGCTTCAAGCATGGGGTGATACCGATATCGAAGTCACAAAATCCACTGGGGATGCGGGGTTGGATGTCATATCTGCAAATTGCGTAGCGCAAGTAAAGTTTTTTGCAGATAACAAGGTTGGGCGGCCTGACATTCAGAACCTCAAAGGTGCTGCAAGTGTCTTTCCTGGGCATACGGCAGCATTTTTTTCGTTTGCAAGTGGATTTTCAGCAGAGGCAACTATGTGGGCAACGAATAATTCAGTTGCCCTATTTGCGTTCAACGTTGATACATCTGAATTTGATTCAGTTAATACCCATGCATCCGTATTTAGAAAATCCCTTCTTCAGTGAATTTTCTACATCAGTAGGAATTCAACCCCGTATTTCCCTTCTGCTCTTAGATGATTTTTAATTCACTGACTTGCATCGCAAGTCCTGGAACCTCGGCGTGTAACTAGACGGCATAAAACAAAAAGGCCCTGTGTCGATCGCGATGATCAACACAGGGCCTTTTTAATAACTGAGGTTTACGAAACCTTGATGTCCTTGAATGGTGAACGTGAGTCGATGCCTGGCTCTTTTGGAAGGCCGAGCACGCGCTCACCAACGATGTTGCGCATCACTTCGTCAGAACCGCCTGCAATGCGCAGACCTGGTGTTCCGAGAACGAAGTTTGCCCATGCGTAGGTGCCCCACTCGCCGCTGTCTGCGATGAGCTTTGGTCCGAGGATGTGCGAGAGGAACTTCACAAGGCGAGCTTGGTTGTTCACCAACACCATCTTGCCGATGGAGCCTTCTGGTCCAGGCAACTGTCCGGCCTTGGCCTTTGCAGTGGTGCGCTGTGCGTTCATGTTTGCGATGCGGTAGTTGATCACGATGTTGGACAACTCATTGCGCACCAATGGATCGGACTCAAGGCCGTAATGCTTCACCATTGCGATCACGCGTGTGAGCAAGTTGGAGTCACCTGAGTTGTTGGTACCGATTGATGCACGCTCGTTCATGAGAGTGGTGAGAGCAACGTTCCAGCCGTTGTTGACATCACCAAGACGCATGTCGTCCTTCACGCGAACTTCATTGAAGAAGATTTCGTTGAAGCTTGCGCCACCGGTCATCTGCTTGAGAGGACGCACTTCAACGTTTGGATCCTTGAAGTCGATGATGAAAGCGGTGAGGCCCTTGTGCTTCGGAAGGTCCCAGTCGGTGCGGGTCATGATTTCGCCGATGTCGGAGTAGTGCGCACCAGTGGTCCACACCTTCTGACCGGTGATGACCCACTCGTCGCCATCCTTAACAGCCTTAGTGGTAAGTGATGCAAGGTCGGAACCTGCACCTGGCTCGGAGAACAACTGCGATGCAATCATCTCGCCGCGCCAGAGCTTCTTCACATAGAGCTCTTTTGCGCGCTCTGAACCATGGTCATAAATGGTGGGTGTCACCATGCCGAGGCTGATGGCGAATGCGCTCTGATCGGGCACGCGGAACTGTGATTCAAGTTGGCTGTATGCGCGGTCGAATGATGGTGGCAATTC
>CALBSD010000029.1 GCA_937927625.1 uncultured Actinomycetes bacterium
ATCCAGCCAACGTCTGCGGTGCACCAGTAAATGTCTTTTTCTGGGTTGAGGTCGAACACGTACTTATGTGTGTACGTCACATGAGTGAGGTAGCCACCTGTTGTGTGCATGATGCCCTTGGGCTTGCCAGTGGTGCCTGAGGTGTACAACAAGAACAACAACTGTTCCGAATCCATTGGTTCTGCTGGACATTCAGCATCAGCCGTCGCCATGAGCTCGTGATACCAATGGTCACGACCGGCCTTCATCTCCACCGGGTTATTGCCGCGCTGTACAACAACAACGCTTGTGATTGTTGTTGTGTTCTCTACTGCTTCATCAGCTTGTGGCTTCAGCGGGAACACTTCACCACGGCGGTAACCACCATCTGCGGTAATGAGAACTTTTGCTTCAGCATCGTTGATGCGATCTGCAAGTGCTTGCGAAGAGAAGCCACCAAAGACAACAGAGTGAGCCGCGCCGATACGTGCACATGCGAGCATCGCAACTGCAGCCTCAACAATCATTGGCAAATAGATATTGACGCGATCGCCCGTCTGAACGCCAAGGCTCTTCAAGACATTCGCAAACTTCTGCACTTCGTCCAGCAGTTGTGAATACGTCACTGCACGCGAATCGCCGGGTTCACCTTCGAAATGAATTGCGACTTTGTCACCCTTGCCCGCAAGCACATGGCGATCAAGACAGTTATACGAAACATTGAGTTGACCACCCACGAACCACTTGCTGAACGGAAGCTCCCATTCACAGATGGTTTCCCATGGCTTCTGCCACGTAACGAGCTCCGCAGCCTGTCGAGCCCAGAAGGATTCATAGTCCGCATTTGCTTCGTCATAGAGGTGAGTGCCAACAACAAGGGAGTTCTTCTTAAATGATTCGGACGGCGCAAATGTGCGCTTTTCCCACTGAAGAGCATCGATGGTCTCGTGATTTTCGGTCATATATGGCCCCCTCTAGACATAGAGAACACTAGTGAAAAGAAGCCTCGCCACCGTAGGGCGACCGACAAGACTGTCACCTATGAATTCACCCATCTTGGGTCGCGATACCGACCAGCACTTTGGCCCCACCGAATGGGGCATGAGCGCCATGGTGGCGATGTCCTGGGGTGCCTCTTTCCTCTTCATTGCAATTGCAATCGATCATGTGGCGACCGGAGTCGTGCCATTCGCCCGTCTCGCATTCGGAGCACTTGCACTTGCTTGCTTCCCCGCTGCACGAAAGAAGATTGACCGCAGCGACATCAAGCGTGTTGCCCTATTGGGTCTCGTTGCGATGACCGTTCCGTTTTATCTCTACCCACTTGCGGAACAATCGGTGTCGTCATCCATTACCGGAATGATCAACGGCTCTATCCCCATCACCACCGTGTTGGCCGCCGCCATTCTCACTCGACGTGCTCCATCAGGAAAGCGCATCGCCGCCGTATTGATTGGCTTCAGCGGCATCGCGTTAATTTCTTTTGGAAGCGTGGGCGATGGAAAAGGTGCATCGCTTCATGGCGTTCTCTTTTTGTTAGGTGCAACCTGCTGTTATGCATTCACCAGCATCTTGTCCCGTGAGATGCAAGTGAAGTACGGAACTCTCACCGTGTTGTTGTGGCAAGAACTGTTTGCACTTCTGTTCTCATTACCGCTCAGCATTCCTGCATTGCTCAGCGATGACACACACTTTGCATGGCCAGCATTCTTTGCGCTGATGGTGCTCGGCACTGTCGGAACAGGGTTTGCCTATGTCGTGTATGGCATGTTGATGGTGCGCGCCGGTGCAGTGCGCGGAGTGATTGGTGTGTTCTTCACTCCAATCGTTGCAACCATTCTCGGCCTGTTGTTCCGCGATGAATCCGTCACTCTTGTCTCGGTCATCGGAATGTGCATTGTGATCTGTGGGGCGTACTTAACAAGTCGCCCCGACAAGATCACTGCTTAGCCAACTAACCCTAAGAAATTTCGGCGTAAAAATTTTTCTTCCAATACTCTGACTGCCATGCCTATGAGTAGCCAGCCGACGAAGTCCGAGAGCGAAGCTGCGATTCTCAAAAGCGCCCGCCAAGAGATTGAAAAAGAAGGAATTCTTGGTCTCCGCGTTGCAGAAGTTGCGGCCAATGCAAATTGCTCAATTACGCAGATCTACCGATACTTCCGCGACAGAGATGGACTCCTCGCCCGCGTCCTCGGGGACATCTACGAAGAGGCCCTGTGTCAGGGTTACGAAACCTTCATGGCGCGGCTGAAGAAACTGCCTGTCATCACCATCGAAGACCTTGTGAAGATGCTGCCTACGCCGTCGCAATATGCCGCGATGGTGAACCAAGAACTTCGACTACAGATCCTTGCCGCTTCTGCGAAGAACGTGCCCCTCCGTCAGCGCCTTGAGGAAATCACACAAAACCATCTTCCCGATTGGGAATCAGGTTTGGATTACATCGAAGAAAACATGGCTCCTGGTGAAAACTTTGACCGACGGATGTTCACCATCATGTTGCTGGTGCAAACGATGTACTACCGCACACTTCTTGGTGACAAGGGATTTACTGATGAGGAATACCAGCAGTTTCTTCGCGACAAGATGACGAAGTAAATCTCCGTCGGCCAAGGGCTTAGTTATTCCACTGCAGAACCGTGAAATTGCCCAGGCCTGTGGGGTCCAGCAGTGCTTCCGATTCGCTGATACGACTGCGCATCTTCATCGCCGCCAAGGTCGGTGCCGCTGCTGATTCGGCCCATGCCTTGCGACCCTCTTCGACCAACTCATCTATCCCCCACAGTTGCAGGAATTGCGACTGGGTACGGGCAGCATCTGGTTCACGAACCGCGGCCAATTGATCAATACAGACCTGCGTCGTGATGTCCTGTTCTCCGGCATCCCGCAGATAGTGCGTGCCGCGTTGCTGGCCTACATATGTTCGTAACCATTCACGCCATGGCATCGATGCAACCTCTGCAGTGAGAGGTGTGCAGTAATCAAAGGTAATCAAAGAACCATGCTGCAAACGCGTAAGTGCATCGGTCAACCATGCAACGGCTTCTGTATGCACCGGAGCACGTGAACCATGAGGAACTCGTGATGGCAAACATGCTGGCACTTCAGCGGTGCGAAGAATTTCGGCGAATCCATCACCTTGTTCGATGATGTGCGACTGACGCCAACCATCATCAAAGACCCACAGTTCAAATGGAAGATTGTCGAACAATTCATTAGCGATGATGACACCGTGCTCAATGACCGGTGGCATCACATTGGTACTGGTGATTCCCTCGGGGTGAGATGCACGCTGCGATGCAGACACTTCCACTGCAACGTATGTTCCGTGCTCGAGACACCGCGGTTGCGCAGCAAGTATCGAACGTGCCAATGTCCCTGGCCCCGCACCTACTTCAACAATTGTGAAGTTCTCAGGTGATCCCAGCTTGGTCCAAACATTGTCGATTGCGTTCGCTACAACAAGTCCGAACAGCGGGCCTACTTCTGGTGAAGTAAGGAAATCTCCACGACGTCCAGCGCGACCGCTTCCTGAATAGAAACCACCCTCGCCATACAACGCAAGTTGCATGAACTGAGAGAACGGAATGGAACCGCCCGCCGCAGCAATCGCTGCGCGAAGAGAATTACTTGCCGAAGGCACCGGTGAGACCGGCGATGTCACCGAAGTGCAACACGATTCCTGGGAGTGTTCCCAAGAGCAATGTGGAACCTGCGGTGATGAGAAGTGCGACCTTCAATGAAGCAAAGACTGGTACGGGCGATGTGTCACCGTCGAGGACTGGCTTCATCCACATTTCGCGGAGAATCTTTCCGTAGTAACCAAAGGCCACTGCAGAGTTGATACCACCAATAATGGCGAGCACGTAAGACCATGTTGTTCCGGCAGAGACAAGCGCGTGGAACGCGGTGAACTTACCGAACCAACCACCGAATGGAGGGATACCAGCAAGTGACGCCATGAACATTGTCATCAGAGTTGCAAGACCAGGTGCGTACGAGAACAAACCACCGTACGAAGAAATCTCTCCGCTACGTGTCTTACGTGCAACGGCCATCACGATGGCGAACACACCGAGGTTGGTTGCTGCGTACACCAAGAGGTAGGTAACAACAGAGCGCAATGCCAAGTTTTCAGCTCCGTTAACCCCTGCGACTGCGAGCGGCATGAGGATAAAGCCACCCTGCGCCACTGATGAGTAGGCCAACATACGAACGATGTTGGTTTGCTTGAGAGCAAGGAAGTTGCCGACAGTCATCGTGAGCGCAGAGAGAATCCAGAACACCGGCTGCCACACCTCGTGCGAACCGGGGAAAGCAACGAGTACAACGGTGACGAGTGCAACGAAACCAGCTGCCTTTGAGGCAACAGAGAGGAATGCAGTCACTGGCGTTGGCGCACCTTGGTAAGTATCGGGTGCCCATGTATGGAAGGGAACTGCCGACACCTTAAAGGCAAATCCAACAACGATGAAGAACACAGCAAGTGCGCGCAATGACGTGAGATCAGAGCCGAGGTACTGAGCGATTTCGACCAACTTAGTTGAACCCGTGATGCCGTACAACAACGACATGCCGTAAAGCATGAGAGCTGATGCAAACACACCGAGCAGGTAGTACTTGATACCGGCTTCATTGCTGCGAAGGTCGCGCTTGCGCCATGCGGCCATCATGTAGGCAGGGATGGAGAGCAATTCAAGCGATACAAAGATGGAGACCATGTCACGACTGGAAGCCATCATCACCATGCCCAAGAGGCTGGTGAGCAACAAGAACCAGTATTCACCTTGGTAGTACTCACCTTCACGCAAGTGATCTGCAGTGAGCAACACGACGACGTAACCAGCAAGAAGGAACAAGCCCTTCATCACAAGGCTGAAGTCATCCACCATGTAACGGCCATCAAACAAACTGCGCACACCTTGGTCGCTGAGAGCGAGAGTGAGCACAGGGATAAAAGCGCCCAAGACAGTGAACGATGCAAGTGGAGTTAACACCCACTTCTTCGCTTCTGACAAGAAGAGGTCAAGGAGAAGGAGCAGCACGATGCCACCCCCGAGAATGATCTCGGGAGCCAGCGCGTGGTAATCGATTGACGGCGAAGTCCACGCCGTGGCCAGTGCGCTCAACACAGGTCAGCCTCCGAAAGCCTTGAGGGTCACGCCCACTGCTGGGTCGAGAACCTTGAACATCAGTTGTGGGTAGACACCGAAGACAACAATTGCGATCAGCAATGGTGTCCATGCCATCCACTCAAACTTGTTGACGTCATGGATGTCTTCATCGTGACCATGGCCAGCTGCGAACTCTGCTGTTGGCTCACCAAATGCGGTGCGCTGGTAGAGCCAGAGGAGGTAACCAGCAGCGAAGACGGTGCCGATTGCAGCAACAACCATGAAGACACGGAAGACCTGAACGTTGAGACCTGCTGCAGGCTGGTATGCCGACATGATTGCTGGGAATTCACCCCAGAAACCGGCGAGGCCTGGAAGACCAAGTGAAGCCATTGCACAGAAGCCAAGAATCCAGCCGAGCTTTGGCATCTGCACCAACATGCCCGAAAGACGCTTGATTTCAAGTGTGTGGTAACGCTCTTTTACAGAACCTGCCACGAAGAACAACATGCCAGTGATGAGACCGTGTGCCACCATTCCGAACATCGCAGCGTTCATACCGAACGATGTGAGTGTTGAAATGCCGAGCATGACGTAACCCATGTGAGCAACAGATGAGAACGCGATCAGGCGCTTCATGTCTGTCTGTGCGAGACATCCGAGAGCACCGTAAATGATGCCGATGACTGCAAGAAGACCAATCCATGGAGCCCACTCACGAGCGGCTGCAGGAAGAATTGGAATTGCGATACGAACGAAACCGTACGTACCAAGCTTCAACAAGATGGCAGCCAAGATGACTGAGCCTTGTGTTGGTGCTTGGGTGTGCGCATCAGGCAACCAGGTGTGGAATGGGAACATCGGAACCTTGACGGCGAATCCGACGAACATTCCGGCGAAGATCCAAATCTGAATGTTCTTTGCGATAGCGCCACCGTGCTCAATGAGGTACGGGATGGAGAAGCTCTCTGCGCCTGTCTTGAAGAACAATGCGAGGAAGGCAACCAGCATGAGTGCCGAACCGAACATTGTGTAGAGGAAGAACTTGAGCGATGCGTACTGACGGTTCTCGCCACCCCAGACACCGATCATGAAGTACATCGGCAACAACACGAGTTCGAAGAACACGAAGAAGAGGATGAGGTCACGTGCGATGAATGTTCCGGCCATTCCTGTCTGGAGAACCAGCATGAGGATGAAGAACGCCTTTGCATTGCCTGGCGATGGAACGTGGTTCCAGCTGTAAATCATCACGAGCAACGTGATGACCATCGAGAGGAAGTACAAGGGCAAGCTGATGCCGTCGAGTCCGATGTAATACGTGGACTTGATGACTGAAATCCAGTCATGCTGTGCCACGAACTGCATCTCGCCGGCTTTACCGAAGTTGAACTGCGTTAACGTGTAAATGCCGACCAACAACGTTGCTGCTGCTGTGCCGATGGCGACTGCCTTCGACAATGCCTCGTCTGCTTTCGGAATGAAGAGCATGATGAGGACACCAACAAGCGGCAAGAACGTGCCGACTGTCAGTACCCAATTGTGGTCGCTGAGTTCCATGCTGAGTAGCTCCCTTAGAAGTTAATGATGACGAGTACGAGTGCACCGATGGCGGCAGCGCCGAACAACAATGCACCGTATTGGTTGACTTTTCCGGACTGAACAGGTTGCAATGCACCACCAGCGTTTTCAGCTGTTGTACCTGCGCCGTTCACCGCTCCGTCGACCAGCTTTTGGTCGACATTGCGGTAGACCCAACCGGCAACCTTCTTGGTGCAGATACCTGCGCCATTCACGATGCCGTCGAGGACGTTCTGATTAAACCAATACGCACCGCGAGCAATTGGATGCGCGATGGATCGGACAATGATCTTTTCGTAGAGAGTGTCGAGGAAGTACTTGTTCTCAAGGAACGAGTAACCAGCACCCAAAAGCTTGTTGCGCTTTGTGAGGCCAACAAGGTTCTTGTTCTTGCGTTCGTACAACTGCACACACAGCAACCAGCTGAGAAGCATGCCGGCGAACACGATGAGCATCGACATTGCAGCCTTTGACCACTTGAACGGTGCATGGTGCAACTGCGGTGCGTAGCAAACACCAGTTTCTGGAGTTTCGGTGCCGCATGGTGACTCGTGAACTGCTTCACCTTCAGCACCTACCACAGCAGACTTTGCGTCATTCATTGCCACAGGCTCTTCACCTGCCGCAACAGGCTCTTCAGAAACAACTTCACCATCTACTGGGACAACTGAATCATTCGATACAGCTTCGTCTGCAGGAATTGTGGTGTCGGTTGATTCGCTGACGATGCGAGCTTCACCTGCGCCACCAGTTGGTGTTGCGACATCTGTGATGGCCACTACTTCAGCGCGTGGCTCAACCCACTTCTTGAAGTTCTCCCACTTTTCGCCGAACGGAGCGGCATTCAGGAAGCCGGAGCCAATTGCGAGAGTTGCCAAAATGATGAGCGGAATCGTGATGATTCGACCTGACTCACGCGGTCCGTGTGAACCGTGATCATCATGCGCATCGTGCGAGTCATGTGCATCATGGCCATGATCGTCGTGACCGTGATCGTCATGAGCTGCATGTGCATCGTGACCATGCTCTTCTTCGTGATGTTCACCAGCAGCTGCACCGCGTGGCTCACCAAAGAATGTGAGGTAGGTCGCGCGCGTCATGTACGCAGCGGTGAGGAATGCACCGGACAAACCGATGATCATGAAGAACGTGTAACCGTTGTGGCCCACGTTGTCGATGATTTCGTCCTTCGAGAAGAAACCAGAGAATGGGAACACGCCACACAATGCGAGTGTGGAGATGATCCATGTCGAGAACGTGATGGGCATGAACTTGCGAAGACCACCCATGTCCTTCTTCATGTCGAACGAGTGATGTGAAGCGCTGTGGCTAATGGAGCCAGCGCCAAGGAACAAACAAGCCTTGAAGAATGCGTGAGTGAAGATGTGGAAGACAGCTGGCAACCAAGCACCAGCGCCAAGGCCCATCATCATGTAACCCAACTGCGAAACGGTTGAGTACGCGAGCACCTTCTTAATGTCGGTCTGCACGAACGCCAAAGCCGCAGCGATAACGATGGTGACGCCACCAATAAGAACGATGAAGTTCAAATTGGTTCCCATGATGTTCATTCCCTTGAAGAACACTGGGTAGAGACGAGCGACCAAGAAGACACCGGCAACAACCATGGTGGATGAGTGCAAGAGCGAGCTAACAGGTGTTGGACCAGCCATTGCGTCTGGCAACCAGGTGTGCAGTGGGAACTGGCCCGACTTGCCGATGCAAGCGATGAACAACGCAACGGCACCGACAGTGATGGCTGCGTGTCCGGGGTGACCAGACAATGCCCATGCGGACAAACCGCGAATGCTGAAACCAGAAACACCGAGTGTCTTCTGTGTCCAGTCGTTAGCGGAGAAGAACAAAACAGATGTTCCGACGAGAAGTCCGATGTCACCAGTACGTGTGGTGAAGAACGCCTTCAAAGCTGCGCGGCTGTTTGCGCCTTCTTCCCACCAGTGACCGATGAGCATGAAAGAGCACAGACCCATGATTTCCCATCCGAGGATGAGTTGGATCATGTTCTCTGCAACAACCATGTTGAGCATGCCTGCCGAGAACAAAGTGAGCGATGCGAAGAAATGCGTGTAGCGGCGGTCGCCATGCAAGTACTCGGTGGAGTAGATCTGCACCAAAGACGAGATGAACGCAACAACACACAAAATGGTGATGGAGAGTCCGTCGATGTGCTGACCGATTCCGAATGAGAAACCGTTGTTCTGCCACCATGTCCAGGTCTTAATGACTGGCTTGATGTAGGCCTCTTCAGGTGCACCGTTAACGCGCTGGATCCACTGGTACGCAGCACCAGCGGACATTGCCAATGCTCCGAACATGGAAAGGATGCCGAATTCGGAACCCTTCTTCGGCATCTTCTTGCCGAAGAAAATGATGAGTGCGAAAGCAATCGCTGGAATCAGCGGAATGATGTACGCGTGCTCGAGGAACCAACCGGACTTCAAGACGACCTCGGTGGCTTCAGTAACTGCAGAGAACATGGATTAGCCCTTCATCTCTGAGAGTTCGTCGAGGCCAACGGAACGACGGTTGCGGTACATGAGCAACACCATTGCGAGGCCAACGCCGACTTCGGCGGCAGCAACAGCAATGACGTAGAGAGCAAACGTGTGTCCGTCAACGGAGTTGTTACGCAACGAGAACGCCAACAAGTTGATGTTGACGGAGTTGAGAATGAGCTCGATGGACATGAGAACAAGCACAGCGTTCTTGCGAACGATGACGCCATAAACGCCGATGCAGAACAGAACTGCACCAAGCATGAGGAACTCGTTGAGCAACATGGTTAGTCCCTCCTTGCGAGCACGATGGCTCCGATAGCTGCAGCGAGCAACACAAATGACAACGCCCAGAATGGCAACAAGTAAGCGCCAAAGATTTGGTCGGACACTTGCTGCGTGGTGACGACAGGTGCGTCGACAGGCAACTTCTCTGCCTTGAAACCGTCATTCAGTGCAATCAACATTGTTGCCAACAACAAAACTGCGATGGGCAAACCAATGAACCAGTTCTTGTTGTTGAGATCTTGTTCTGCACCAATGCGTGCGCGAGTGAGCATGGTTCCGAAAAGGAACAACACCATCACTGCACCGATGTACACCATGATCTGTGTAATCGCGACAAACTCAGCTGCAAGCAACACGTACTGTGCTGCAGCGCCGGCGAGTACAACGACGAGCCACAAGGCTGCGTGGACAACGTTCTTCGTGGTGACCACGCGCAAAGCACCGATGACCATGATGGCCGCGATGATGGCAAAGCCCACGTTCTGAGCAACAAGTACGTCTGATGCGAACATCACTTCTTGCCCTTCTTTTCTGCACCGGCTTCAAGCTCTGGAGCTTCAGGCACGGTCTGCATCCACTCGCCCAACTTCGACTTGTCATGCAACAAATCAGCAATGCGAGTTTCGGAGTATTCGTATTCAGGGCTCCAGAAGAGCGCATCAAACGGACACACTTCAACGCAGATACCGCAGTACATGCAGAGTGCATAGTCGATGTCGAAACGATCAAGCTTGTTCACCTTGCGAGGTGCACCACCGGCACGACGTGGTGGAGCGAGTTCCTTGTGGCCCTCGATGTAGATACACCAGTCGGGGCAAGAACGTGCACACAACATGCATGATGTGCAGTTGTCTTCGTGCAATGCGATGACACCACGTGCACGAATAGGAGGTGTTTCCTTTTCGTGTGGGTACTGAACGGTGTTCGCACCATCTTTTGCGGTGGCAATAAGGGTGGCGAATGTGACGCCAAGGCCCTTGAACATGCCGGGAACTTTTGGCTTAGCCATCAGAAAGCCACCTTCAGCACAGCAGTCAACATGATGTTGACAAGCGAAATAGGAATGAGCACCTTCCATGCGAAGCGCTGCAACTGATCCTCACGGAAACGTGGGAAGGAGAAGCGGATCCACATGATGAAGAACACGAGGACGATCATCTTGGTGAACAAGATGAGTGGTCCACCGACGTTCATCCAGTTGTCGACGCTGTCGATGGTTGTCCAGCCGAACCATGAGAACGGAACGCCCCAACCACCGAGGAAAAGAATTGATGCGATCATTGCGAACACACCAGCAGTTGCGAACTCACCAATGAAGAAGATGAGGAAGCGGAAGCCCGAGTATTCCGTCATGTAACCAGACACAAGTTCTGATTCAGCGATAGGCATGTCGAACGGAGTCTGCGTGAGTTCTGCTTGCACAGCAATCATAAAGATGATGAACGAAACGAACTGTGTAAGAACGTATGGGTTGCCGAGGCCGTCCCATCCGAACATTGAGCCCGCGTTCTGTGCAACAACAATCTGCTGCAAGTTCATCGTGCCGGCCTGGATAACAACACCCACGACAGCGAGAACCATTGGCAACTCATATGCAACGAGCTGACCAGCTGCGCGCAAACCACCAAGCAACGAGTACTTGTTTGCACTCGACCAGCCGGCGATGAGAATGCCCAACACAGAAACTGACGACACTGCGAGTGCGTAGAAGATTCCTGTTTCAAAGTTGGTGAACCAAGCGTCAGGACCAAACGGAACGACAACAGCCAACAAGAATGTGCTTGCCAAAACGATGAGCGGTGCCAACTTGAAGATGCGTGCTTCTGGCTGCGCATTTGCAGGAACGATGTCTTCCTTCTGCAACCACTTGCCGACTTCGGCAAACAACTGCATGGAGCCGTATGGACCAGCTTCCATTGGTCCGAGACGTGACTGCATGAACGACATCATCTTGAAGAGGAACAAGTACACCACGGTGCCCGCAGGGAGCAACACAGCAACGAGTCCACCAAGGACGCGAAGAAGAGACACTGCCCAATAGGGAAGGTCAGCGGAAAGAAGGACAGCATTCATCAGCGATCAATGTCTCCGAGGATGAAGTACAGCGACGCGAGGATGGTGATGATGTCAGGGACATACACACCCTTCAGCAACCAAGGAACAATCGAGATGTTGTTGAACGATGCGCTGCGAATCTTGACGCGGAATGGACCTTGGTCGCCTTGTGAGACAACGTAGTAACCCATCTCGCCGAGTGGGTTCTCCGTTGATACCCATGCTTCGCCTTCTGGAACCTTGATGATCTTGGGAACCTTGGCCATCACAGGACCTGCAGGCATGGTGTCGAGAAGTTGATCAACAATCTTTGTTGACTCACGCACTTCCTGCAGACGAACCCAGCAACGTGCGAACGAGTCGCCGTCTGGGTGCGTGATGACTTTGAACTCTGTCTTGTTCCAGGCCATTGGAATGTCCTGGTCACGACGGAGGTCCCAATCAACACCACTTGCACGAAGATTTGCGCCGGACAAGCCGTACTGCAATGCAACATCTTTCGGGATCACACCGATGCCACGTGTACGTGACTGGAAGATTTCGTTTCCGAACAGGAGGTCTTCAATCTGATCGCAGAATGTGCGCAACTTCTTCATGACAACGCGCGTCTCTTCGATGAAGCCTGCAGGCAAATCATCTTTCAAGCCGCCGATGCGGTCGAAGTTCGGGTGGAAGCGTCCACCTGTTGCTGCTTCGATGAGGTTCAGAACGTATTCACGGTCGCGGAATGCGAAGAACACAGGAGTCACTGCGCCCAACTGCACACCAAGGTCACCGAGGAACAGCGACACGTTTGCGATACGAGAAAGTTCGAACAAGATGGTGCGAATGTGTTGCGCACGTGATGGCGCTTCAACGCCCATCAATTTTTCTGCAGCGAGAATGAATGGCACTTCGTTTGCAAACGAACCCAACCAGTCAATGCGGTTCACCAATGCGGTGACCTGTGGGAACGTGCGAACTTCAGTGAGCTTCTCGTAACCGCGGTGCATGTAACCAGCAGACGGTTCTGCCCACACCACTTGCTCACCATCAAGGCGAGCAATGATGCGGAGCGTTCCGTGCGTTGCAGGGTGCTGCGGTCCGATGTTGAGGGTCATGCCCTCTGTTTCGAGTTCAACGTTGACGCGTGCATCTGCTGCTTGCGCAGCGATGTATGCGAGTTGTTGACGATCGCCAAGCATGGTCATGATGCTTCGCCTTCCTCTGAATCGTCACCAGGCAATGGCTCGACATCAACGATGCCGGGCCATGGCTTGACGATGCGAGCAAGCAACGGGAAGTCCTTGCGCATCGGGTGGCCTTCGAAATCTGTTGGCAAGTACATGTTGCGAAGGTCTGGATGGCCGTTAAAACCAATGCCAAACATTTCGTGTGCTTCACGTTCGTGCCAGTTCGCTCCGGCAAAAATGCCGGACCAAGAATCAACTGCCATCACTGCATCATCAACGTCAACCTTGATGTTGATGCCGAGTGTGGTGAATGGCTGCACCAAACGTGCGAACACCTGGAAGCGAGTATCGCCACCGGTGTAACCCTGCTTGATGGTGGAGTCACGCTCAACAGCAGGTGCTGATGGATCTTCTTCGCCCTTACCGAACGGTGAAGGAAGCCAGTCGATTGCAGACAAGAAACCAAAGTATGTGAAGCCAAGTGACTTCAATGTTTCTGCAGTTGCACGCCATGACTCTGCAGTGACGCGAATCCAAATGTCGTCGTTTGGCTTGAGAAGCGAGTCGACAACGTTTGCGCCCAATGCTTCAAGAACTTGAGCAAGAGCTGCTTCGCGCACTGTGTCGCGTGGTGCTTCGGTTGGAGTATCAGTTGTGGACGACAACGGGAACACCACCCTTCTCTGCTGATTCGCCATCGACGATGTTCATTGGCTTGGTGCCTTCACCGCGCCAACGTGCGCCCATGTCTTCGTTCTTAATGCGCTGTTGCAACAACACGATTCCTTCAAGCAATGCTTCAGGACGTGGTGGGCAACCAGGGACGTACACATCAACGGGAATGATTTGGTCGACACCCTTAGTAACGGAGTAGCTGTCCCAGTACGGGCCGCCGCAGTTTGCGCAGCTACCCATGGAGATGACGTACTTCGGTTCTGGCATCTGTTCGTACAAACGCTTAATAGCTGGAGCCATTTTGTCAGTGACGGTGCCAGAGATAACTACGAGGTCTGCCTGACGTGGTGATGCAGGCAATGGAATAACTCCCAAGCGCATCACGTCATAACGAGGAGAACCGAATGCCGCGCCCATTTCAATTGCGCAACATGCAAGTCCCCACTGGTACACCCACAACGAATAGGAGCGACCCATGTTGAAGAGTGTTGTGAGTGGCTTTGGAAGCCGACCGCGATCAACAAGTCCCATAATCGAAGAACCTTTTCCCTAGACCCAGCGCAGGACGCCCTTGCGCCATGCGTAGACAAGACCAAGCAGAAGAATTGCGACAAAGATGCCCATCTCTACAAGGCCGAATCCGGCATAACGCTCAAGCTGAGTAGCCCACGGGAAGATAAACACTGCCTCAACGTCAAAGATGACGAAGAGAAGTGCGAAGACGTAATAACGAATTTGGCTCTGCGACCAGCCATTGCCGACCGGATCCACACCACTTTCGTAGGTGAGCATCTTTTCTCTGTTGGGCTTGTTGGGGCGAACAAGCGCAGAAATACCCAGCAACAATCCGGCGACTAAAAATGCGGCAAGCCCGAACCACACAACAGTGAGATAGGACCGTAGAAACTCAGACACAGCCTTTGAAACTACTACGGGGCCCCGTAAGTACCCCAACTTCACTGGCTACTTCAGCCGTGTGGCATGTGCCCTTGTGCGATATCCGTCAGGAACCAGTCGATGAGTTCGTCACAGCGACGTTCCGAATCCATCTGATTCTCCCGGGTCGTTCGGAAGAGTTCTTCGGGCTCGATCCCCTGGGTCGCCAACTCCTCCACCCCATCTTCAGAGGCCCACATGCGAACAATAGTTTCGGTGGCTTCGGGGTGAAATTGCAGCCCTAGAGACCTGCCACAGAGGATTGCCTGAGGTCCGGCAGGCGACTGGCCAAGGGCCGTGGCCCCTGATGGAACCGTGAAACTGTCGTAATGCCATTGCATCCAGGGCCCTTCAAAGAGGGCTTTCGGAGCTAAATGGGCAGTTTCAGGCAGTTTTTCAATAGAAAACCACCCAATTTCGCTACTTTGTGCCTTTGTGACCGCTCCGCCAAGTGAATTTGCAAGCTGCTGGCCACCAAAACAGATCCCGAGTACCGGGACTCCCTTGGCCATCGCCTCCCGCATCAACTCCTGCTCGGCGTTCACGGGCTCTGCCACATGATCCCAATAGGTGCTCCACCCGGAGCCCATGGCGACCACCAGGTCAAACCCGTCGAGGGACTGCCACTGGGAATACTGCTCACGAAGGAAATCGGTGAAGGCATAGCCGCGACGGCGAAGGGAGCGACCCACAAATCCTGGATCGGCTTCGTTGCTATTCGCGATGAGGGCTGCCCGCATGACTACTACGGTAGTGACGCATGTCCGCGTTCCCTATTGATTCCGCCGACATCGTTGCCGCCCGCAAGGCCGGCACTGGTGTTGTGAAGCGGACCCCCATCACCGAGTCCGCCGCCCTCTCTGAAAAGTTCGGCGGCAACATCGTGTTCAAGGCAGAGAACTTGCAGCGCACGGGCTCGTTCAAGATTCGTGGCGCAATGAACAAGTTGGCTTCGTTGGGTGACGCAGTGAAGAACGGTGTCGTCGCTGGCAGCGCAGGCAACCATGCACAAGCTCTCGCGTTTGCCGCAAAGCACTACGGAGTTCCTTGTCAGATTTTTGTTCCCGCAGGAGCGTCACTGTCAAAGATGAAAGCAGTGTTGTCGTATGGCGCAACACTCACTGAAGGTGGCGACACGTTGTCAGACGCAGTTGCACTCGCGCGTCTGCATGCAGAGAAAACCGGGATGAACTTCTGTCATCCGTTTGATGATCCTTTTGTTGTTGCTGGTCAAGCAACTCTTGGTCTTGAACTTGTGGAAGACATCCCTGATCTTTCCACCGTGATTGTTCCGTTAGGCGGCGGGGGTTTAACTGGTGGTGTCGCCATTGCCGTGAAGCAAGCGATGCCACACGTGCGTGTGATTGGCGTGCAAGTTCGCGCATGTGCACCGTATGCCGGTGATCCACCAGCTGATGGTCCCATCATCACACTTGCAGATGGAATTGCTGTGAAGACACCGGGTGATTTCACTCGCCCCATTATCGAACAATTCGTTGATGAGATTGTTGTTGTTGAAGAAGATCTTGTTGCCGATGCAATGGTGATGTTGATGGACCGTGGCAAGTTGTACGTCGAAGGCGGCGGCGCCGTTGGTGTTTCTGCAGTTCTCAGTGGTCAAGTTGTGCCTGATGCACAAGGAACGACGTGCATTGTTCTTTCTGGCGGCAACGTCGATCTCGGCATTGTTCCGAATCTCATTCGACGCAATGAAACCAAGGCTGGTCGTCGCCTTATCTTGCTTGTTCGCATCTCTGACCGGCCAGGTGGTCTTGCACAACTACTCACGATGTTTGCTCAAGCTGGCGCCAACCTCATCGAAGTGGAACACGTGCGCGAAGGAATATCTCTTCACGTGCGCGAAACCGGAGTGCAGGTCGTTCTCGAAGTACGTGGTCGGGAACACGCCGACAGCATCATTTCCATGGCGCGACAGAACGATTACCTGGTGGACGAGGTTGTGTCTCGATGAGCCATCCGCTCATCGCTATTCCAGGACGTCGTTCCGACGAAGCGAAAGGCCACCGCACCCCTGTTGTCAGTGGTGGCCGTCTGTATGCCGATGCAGTGCAACGCGCTGGCGGACTTCCCATTGTTATTCCACCCACTGATGACGTTGAACTCATCCGTGCAACAGTTGCCCGATGCGACGGCATAGTCCTCCTTGGTGGTGGCGATGTCAGTCCCGCTAAATACGGACAGACAGAGAACGCACGGTTGTTTGGCGTTAATGAATTCATTGATGACTTTGAGATCGCAGCGGTACAACATGCCATCTCATTAGATCTCCCCGTTCTCGCAATCTGTCGCGGACATCAGATCTTGAATGTTGCACTGGGCGGCACATTGATTCAACATCTAGAGAACTATGAAGTGCATCGCGACACAATGCATGATGTACAACTAACCGCAGGGTCTCTTGTTGCCGAAGCCATGGGTACAACACAGCCGATGACGCACTCGTTCCACCATCAAGCAATTGATTCCGTTGCTTCATCGTTGACCGTCGTCGGTAGTTACAGCGATGGAACTGTTGAAGCAGTGCAACACACATCTGCCACCTGGGTGGTTGGCGTGCAGTGGCACCCTGAAGATACGGCAGAAGAAGATTCTGCGAATCAGGGATTGTTCAACGCGCTAGTACAGCGCGCAGTACGCCAATCCTGAACGAGAGTTACTTCTGCACTTTTATCCTGATCGTCTTGGTAGCCGTCTTCTTTGAACCTTTAGGAACAACAAGCACCTTCACAACACAAGTCCCGGTCTTGACTGCAACAACTTTTCCTGAATTCACCTTGCAGTACTTTGCCGAAGAGCTAGAGATACTTACTGTCACCTTTGCGCCACTTGGGACGTTGAGGTTCGCAGTCCACGCAAGTCTTAGAAATGTTGCAGGTTCACTTGCAGTGAGGACGCTAACTTTCCCCGTCGAAAGAGACGGCGGAGCCACAGGTACCACGGGCGCGGGAGCCACGTAAGGAGGAGTTGTTGTAGTTGTTGTAGTTGTTGTACTCGGTGCCGGAGATACGACCGAAGAGGAACAGTTGATACCAGCAGCAGCAGCAACATCACACTTTGACAACGCTGTATAGAGCAGACGATTCACCGTCCCACTAGAAATATTCGTCAATACATTTGGTGTTGCGGAGCCTGTGATTGCAAGAGCAACGGCAGATGAAGTTGCCGATGGGAACAGACCTTTCACGACTGCTGCATAACCGGCTACGTGAGGGGACGCCATCGATGTACCGCTCTTCACAGCCGTTGATGCATCAGATGCAATACCCGCAGCAGTAATGCCGCTTCCGGGCGCAAATACATCAACGCATGAGCCGTAATTGGAATAACCCGCCTCACTATTAGTGTCAGTTGAGGCAGCAACCGTAATTGCCAACGGCTCACCTGCAGGTGACGAATTGCAAGCATCTTGTGCGTCATTACCCGCAGCTACGACCACAGGAACTCCAAGATTGACAATGTTTCGAACAGCAGTGTTCAAAATAGCGTCAAAAGAACCGCCAAGACTCATATTCACTACTGCTTGATTATTTGTGCTTTGAATATTTGAGGCCACCCAGTTCAAACCATTTATGACATCTGAAGTACTACCAGAGCCATCGCAATCAAGAACTCGAACAGGGACAACAGTGGCCAACTTAGCAACACCATATGTAGTGCCAGCCGCGGAGGATGCGACATGAGTTCCGTGACCATTGCAATCTGAAGTTCCATATTGGTCATTGACGGCTGAAAATCCAGAAGAAACTCGACCTGTAAATTCCGAGTGCGTTGCTCGCACGCCTGTGTCGACAATGTAAATACGTGTACCTTGACCACGCCCTGCCGATGAGAAAAATCCATCGCTTATAGACGTGCGCTCATCAATTCGATCAATGCCCCACACAGTCGCTAAAGAGCGTGTCACCTCTGCCGATGTCGGAGAAATTGAACTCGACGATGTTGAACTCGGAGAACTACCTGCTGGATTAATAGCAATAACGGTAAAGGTGTAGGACGTTCCATTCGTGAGTCCTGAAATCGAACACAGGTACACATCTGTTCCAACATCGCAGGTTCTTCCATCAGGTGAACTGGTGACGCGATAGCCCGTAATTGCTGAAAAGTTTGTATCTGGTTTGTGCCAAGAAATAGACGCACCGCCGTTGACGGGTACCGCAAGAACACGCGTTGGCGCACTCGGGGCATAGAGACTTTGGACAACAGTGTTTAATGTAATCGCACCTGAAGCAGGACCACTCCAAGCGTCGTACCCATCAATAGCGATGTAATAGACGACATTGGGCTGTGCAACAAATGACAGTGCACTAGTTCCTCCAAGTCCATTTGGATCATCGTCATTTTCTTGAACAAGCCGCAACCCACTCATCGTTACTGGAGCAACCGAGTTGTACACGGCCAGAATTGTGTCAAAGTCGCTGCCGATTGTGTTCAGGCTCACTTCTTTCAGACTTGAGGACGAATATCTAAACCACATCGATTTGCCACCAGACATGCCTGCATGGTCTGGTTCGCCCGATTCTGACGTAGCTTGCGTGTTATTCGAATAGATAGTCCCTGCGGAAATAACTAATGCACCTGAAAGATTGTCATTCTCATAACCAAAGATGACTGAGTTCGAAGGAACGGATGCAGAACCAGGACCAGCGCTATTTCGAGCTGTCACCGTAAATGTGTAGGCAACATAATTACCAAGCCCAGTGACAGTGCAGGACAGAGAACTTGTAGTACAGGTGTAACCGCCAGGCGATGAGGTGACGGTATAAGAAGTGATTGTTGCTCCTCCGTTTGACGAGGGCGCATTCCAAGAAACAGTTGCAGAGTTTGTACCTCTTGTCGCTGTGGCACCAGTTGGAGCACCAGGAACCACAATTGGCGAAGTGATGCTCATTGACCAAGCAAACCTAATCGATCCGTATTTACACGAATTTGTAGAAGTACTCCAGTACCCGGCAACTCGAACAAAGTATGTGTAGCCATTAGTCATCGACTGGCTTCCGAGATAGCTCGTACGGTCTGAAGAAGAATAATCATCACTTTCATTTATCAAGACCAACGACCCATAAGAGCCACTGGACGTTGAGGATCTATACAAGGTCATGACCGTGTCAAAGTTGCTTCCATAAGTACTAAAGGATGCTGATCCCGATCCCGCTGGAGTGACCTTGTACCACAGTGACTGACAAATAAAGGTGGTACCTGGCTCTGAATATTCCAGAGTTGCATAAGTATTATCAGCATAAAGCGGGCTTGTTAAACCATTTAAGGCAGTCGCACAACTGAGATTGTCATTAATGGGAGATCTGTAACATGACGCCGAACCAAGAGACCAGTTCAATGTAATAGCGCCGGTGACACCAGATGCATAAGAACCAACTTGGAAAAAATATGAAACTCCTGAAGACACCGAGAGTGAAACAAGACTGCTCGAACCATCACCGCTGTCATCGTCACTAGTTTGTGTCGTGAGAGACGAAACCGATGAGCCAGTGAATACACCGAGCACTGTGTCAAACGAACTTCCGTTTGTGTTGATAGTCAAATATCCACTGGAAGAAGGGACGTAGGAATACCACTTCGTTGATGAAGTTGATCCACTGGTTATTGGTTCGCCCACCTCACGAGTAGCTGAGGTATTACTGTCCGAAATCGTCCCACTCGTTCCAGAGAGAACACGTGCAGAGGAGAAGAAATCGTTGTTACCCGATGTTGTGACAACTACTGAATTTGACAAAGATGAATACGGAGAGGTTCCCGCAGCGGAAGATGCAGAAACCTTGAACGTATAGGTACCGCCGGAGAGCGACGACGACTGACACTGAAGTGGTCCCGATGTCCAGGAACACACTGGTGTTCCTCCACTTGTCACCACCTGATAGGAAGTGATCGCATTGGTGCCAGAGCTAGTTGGTTGAGTCCAACTGACCGATACAACACCCGATGCAAATGTGGCCGAAATAGAAGGCGGTACGCCCGGTGCTACACCACTACTTGGGGCAAGATACAACAGTCGGTTTGGTGAACCCATTGCATCATAAATTTTGTTTGTTGTAGCGCTATTAATTAACGCGCTTGACACCTGCGAGTTTGTATAACTCGGGTTGAGCGACCAAATTACAGCTGCAGCCCCAGCTACGTGAGGTGAAGCCATTGACGTTCCATCCTTGGTCCCAATTCCACCTGTATTCAGAGTGGAAAGAATGGAGACTCCAGGTGCAAAGACATCAACACATGAGCCGTAGTTTGAAAAAGATGCGCGGACATCATATGAATCCGAAGCTGCAACTGTTATCGCAGCAGGAGTACTTGCGGGTGACTTTGTACATGCGGAAACACTCTCGTTACCTGCTGCTACCGCCATAACGACACCATCGTCAATAACCCGAGTCACTGCATCATTGACGGCACTTGAAAAAGAGCCGCCAAGGCTCATGTTTGCTACAGCCTTTACCCCAACAGTGTGATCTGAAACTATCCAGTCAAGGCCAGCAATAATTGTTGAATTGCTACCAGAACCAGTGCAGTCAAGAACACGTACCGAAACCAATGAGACACTCTTGGCAACACCGTAAGTAGAAGATCCGACCGTTCCGGCAACATGCGTTCCATGCCCCTGGCAATCTGATGCTCCAGTTGATGGCCAGCCAAGTCGGACACGTCCTCCGAACTCGGAGAGCGTTGAGTTAATTCCCGTATCAACCACATAGGCCGTAACGCCTGATCCTGAACCTTGATAGCTGTAACGAGAGTTCAAGGGGAGATTTTGTTGGTCAAGTCGATCGAGACCCCATGTAGGAGATGTTTGCTCTCCTGCCACTTGAACAATGCGATCGGGTTCTACCGATTTCACGGCAGGGTTTGTTCGCAATAATTTCGCTTCGCTGGGAGACAATCGTGCTGCAAATCCACGAATTGCCTGCGTGTACTGATAGGTCACATTGTTGTCAAGAAATTCGAGAACGCTTTCCTCTGCTGCAGCACTCGCGCGAGGCATCATTTCAATGACATATGCGCCTGAAATGACATCTGAATTATTACGAACACTTTCTTCCGCACTAATTAGTTGATCCAATTCAATTGATTCGACGCGAGGATCATTTTGCAAAGCTTGAGCTTGTTCTAACGAAATTAATACTGCCGCGCCTGGAAGGAGACTTGAATATTCCTCAAGTATCGCGGCGCCAGAATTCTCAAGGTCGCGACGCAACGACACATAATCGGAATTGGAGGTTGCAACAACAATGTATTTTGCTCGAGAAACATTCTGGACAATCGGAATTGACGTAGAGGCGGGATTCGCTTCTGCAGCAACCGGCATGGGCAGTGACATGCAACCACCGACAATGCTGAATACCGAAATAATCGACCAGAAGGACCGTGTTTTCTTCATCACCTGAAGACAGTAATGGTTGTTCTCGTCAACTAATCACGTACAAGTTGGTTTCTTAACACAACCTACTGAACTAATGCAGGTTTTGTTTAAAAACTTAACGAGGTGCGAAACGCACCAGGTCAATGGCATTCAGCAATGTGTTTGGGAAGAATCCCACGATCAACGTGAACACAACGGAGAGAGTGATCACAACATTGACCACCATTGGGATTTCCAAGGTGTCTTCTGTTGTTGGCTCTTCCATCCACATGCTGACCACAATGCGCAAGTAGAGGAATGCACCAATGACGGCGCCCACCATTGCAACGATGCCGATGCCGTACGAGTTGACTTCGACCGCTGCCTTGATGACTCCGAATTTCGCGATGAATCCTGAAGTGAATGGAACACCGGCCTGAGCGAACAGCAATGTGCTGAATGCAAGTGCCAGTGCGGGACGACGCTTCGCAAGACCTTTGAAAGAATCCAGAGTTGTTGCGGTATCGCCGTTGCCAGCAACCGCAATGAGAATGCCGAACGAGCCCATGACCAACATTGTGTAGATGGCGAGATACGCAACAGATGCGGACAAGCCATTGCCCTTCATGTGAGCGGCAGCTTCCACGCCGACCAGGATGAAACCTGCGTGGCTGATGGATGAGTACGCAAGCATGCGCTTCACATTGTTCTGTACAACGGCCATAGTGGAGCCCACGAAAATGCTGAGGATTGCGAGAACCCAAATCACTGGGCGCCAATCATCAACGCGAGATCCGAGAGCAACGATGAAGACGCGCAACATCGCAGCGAAAGCAGCAACCTTGCCTGCAGATGCCATGTATGACGTCACCGATGTTGGTGCGCCTTCATACACATCTGGCGTCCAAATTTGGAATGGTGCAGCCGAGACCTTGAAACCAAGACCGACAAGCATGAGGCCGATGCCGACCAGCAACATTGCATCAGAGCCACCAACAACAATGCGGTCATTCAATGCTTTCGCGATGCCGGAGATATTCGTTGATGCCGTTGATCCGTACACCAAAGCGATGCCGTACAAGAGGAAAGCAGAAGCGAAGCCACCAAGCACGAAGTACTTCAGACCAGCTTCTTGACTTTCTTCACGGCGACGATCACTTGCGGCCATGAGATACAGCGAAAGGCTGAGAATTTCGAGACCCAGGAACAACACAATGAGGTCATTGGCTGATGCCATGACGATTGCGCCAATGGCAGATGTCATCAAGAGTGCATAGCGCTCTAATGGATCTCCGTTCACTGCGTCGTTATATGCAGACGCGAGGAGAGCACCAAGAGCAACTGCGACAGTGATGATGATCGTTGTAAGAACTGCGAAACGGTCAACGTTGACCGCATCAGAAATAATGCTGTACCCCTTGCGGTAATACAGATTGTTCCACTGCACGCATGCCGCAACACCTGCAGCAATTGCTGTTGCAACTGTGAGAATCGGCGTTGCAATACGTGGCCAGTTCGGGACAAGTGTTCCGAACAAAAGAAGTGCACATGCACCACCCAACATGATGAGCAGTGGAAGTAAATCGCTCCACGGAATCTCAGGGGCAATCATCGTTTCAGCGAGAATCATTATTCGCCTCCCTCGGTCGATGTATGCGTTTCAGTGGAGTGGCTCGATGCGTGGACTGGAGCCTTGTAATCCGAATGTTCTTCGACATGTTGAATCAACTTGTCCACGCTCGGCTCAATACGGCTAAGCATTGGCTTCGGGAACACACCGGTGAAACCGATGAGACCGATAAAGACCAACAACAAAGCGCCTTCGCGAAGCGTGAGTTCTTTGAACGAAGAATTCGCTTCATCGGGCTCACCATGGAAAACGCGCTGGTATGCCCAGAGGAGATACAGCGCAGCAAGGATGACGCCGGTTGCAGCAACCACTGTCCACCAACGAGCTGTTTCGAATGAACCGATAAGAACGAGGAACTCGCCAACGAAACCGTTGAGACCAGGAACGCCGATTGACGACAACATGACAACCATGAAGGCGGCGGCGAAGATTGGCGCAACTGCTTGGATGCCCTTGAGTTCGGCAATGACGCGCGTATGACGGCGCTCATAGATCATTCCGACCAAGAGGAACAACGCACCGGTGGAGATGCCGTGGTTGATCATCTGCATCACGCCGCCACTCAGTGACTGTGACGTGATGGCAAATGTTCCCAACACGATGAAACCTAGGTGAGCCACTGACGAATACGCAACGAGACGCTTGAGGTCTGTCTGCATCGTTGCCGCAATGGCGCCGTAGATGATGCCGATAGTGGCGAGTGTGAGAAGAACAGGCTTTGCCCACACTGCTGCTGCTGGGAACAAGTACAAACCGAATCGCAAGAAACCGTATGTACCCATCTTCAAGAGAACACCAGCGAGGATGACGGAGCCACCCGTTGGCGCCTGCGTGTGCGCATCAGGCAACCACGTATGCAACGGGAAGATGGGAACCTTCACCGCAAATGCAATTGCGAAGGACAAGAACAGCCAGCGTGCAGTGTTTGTTGCGAATGTTGCGTGTTCCGCAATCTTCACAAGGTCAAACGTGATGTAACCAAGGTCGCGACGAGCCAATGCAGCGGTGGCAATAATGCCCACCAGCATGAAGGCCGAACCGAACATCGTGTACAAGAAGAACTTTGTTGCGGCGTAAATGCGCTTGTCGTATCCCCATCCGCCGATCAGGAAGTACATCGGCACGAGAACAATCTCGAAGAAGATGAAGAACAAGAAGAGGTCAAGACTGAGGAAGCTTCCCATCACGCCCGCTTCAAGAAGAAGCAACCAAGCGAGGTAGCGCTTCTCGTCATGATGTGGGTCGACACCCAAAATCACCAACGGGAAGAGAATTCCTGTCAACACGACAAGGAAGAGCGAGATGCCATCGACACCGAGGTGCCATGAGATACCCCAAGCACGAATCCACTCATGTTGCGAAATGAACTGGAAACCCGCATCGTGCGTTTGAAACTTGGCCAACATCCACAAAGACATTGCACCGGTACCGACACTGATGAGAGCAGCGGCAAGCTTCACATATTCAGGACGACGATTCGACAACAACGTGACGAGCACGGCTCCGAACAATGGGAACAAGATGAGCGCAGAGAGGATGGGGAACGAGACCATCGCTTCACCAGTTCCTGCGTTAGCAAAAAGTGTCGACAACATCAGAGGACTCCCCTCAAGAGGAACCAAGCAAGCATGATGACTGCACCGAGCCCAATGATTGCGGCGTACGAACGAACAAGACCACTCTGAACGCGGCGCAAGAGTCCACTTGCCGCACGCACTTCAGTACCGACTCCGACAACTGCGCCATCGACGATGTTGGCGTCAAATGAAGCAACTGCATCAAAAGCCTTGCGGCCTGGGCCACCAACCAATGCAGCGATGCTGGCGTCGTAACGCCATGCGTCAGCAAGGATTGCTGGCTCGATGGGCTTTGCTTTGCCCTTGGCATACACAGCGATGCTGGCTGCGATACCCGCACCTGCAATGACAACAGCAAGAGCTAACAACAACCACTTGTTGTCGCTGGCCCATGTGCCTTCGATGTTTGCTTCAGCATGGTGAACGACTGGCTCAAGCCAATGTTCCAACCAATGAGTCTTGCTAGAGAAAGGCAACTGCATCACACCACCGGTGATTGCCAATGCAGACAAAACAACCAACGGAGCTGTCATTGTCCATGGGCTTTCATGTGGCGTGTGATCGCCATGAGCGCCGTGTTCTTCAGCGTGATCGTTCCAACGAGCCTCGCCAAAGAACACCATGATCACCTGACGGGTCATGTAGTACGCAGTGAGAAGTGCGGTGAGAACACCAACGAAGTAGAGCAAGCGGTTATTCGCAAACGCGTACAACAAGATTTCGTCCTTCGACCAGAAACCTGCGAACGGTGGGACACCTGCAATTGCCAACCAGCCAATGATGAACGTGATGGCAGTAATGGGCATGACCTTGCGAAGCGCACCCATGCGACGCATGTCTTGTTCATGATGCATTCCGTGGATGACTGAACCTGAACCCATGAACAACAAAGCCTTGAAGAACGCGTGCGTCACCATATGGAAGATGGCAGCAACGTATGCGCCCGATCCAATGGCGAGGAACATAAAGCCCAACTGCGAAACAGTGGAGTACGCGAGCACTTTCTTGATGTCTGTTTGTGCAACTGCAATGGTGGCGGCAAACAAAGCAGTCAATGCACCAACGGTGGCAATGACATCGCCTGACCACGGGTATGCAGCGTGCAACACAGGAGCCATACGCGTCAACAAGAACACGCCTGACGTCACCATGGTGGCTGCGTGAATCAGTGCCGAAACCGGAGTCGGGCCTTCCATTGCATCGGGCAACCAGATGTACAGAGGAAGCTGCGCACTCTTACCGCACGCGCCAACGAACAACATCATGGCGATGCCCGTTGCAGTGACAGCAGCAAGTGAGCCGCTTTCCGCCGCGTGGTTGATGCCGTCATACGACAAAGTTCCGACTGCAGCGAATGCGAGGAACATCGCGGTCATCATGCCCCAGTCACCAACACGGTTGGTTACGAAAGCCTTCTTGCCTGCTGTTGCCGCAGAGTCGCGTGTGTGCCAGAAAGAAATAAGGAAGTACGAGCAAGTACCCACACCTTCCCAACCAAGGAAAGTCACCAACAAGTTTTCGCCCAACACCAGCATGAGCATGGAGAAGACGAACAAGTTGAGATACATGAAGAACTTGGGGAATTTTGCATCGCCGTGCATGTAACCGATGGCGTACAAATGGATGAGAGAGCCAATACCGGTGACAAACAGCGCCATCGTGATACTGAGTGGATCAACAAGCCAGGCCATATCGACATGAAGGCCGCCGACTGGAATCCAGGAGAACAACGTGACAACGTGATGACGCTCTTCCGAAGGAAGTCCTAACAACTTGAAGTAAATACAAGCCACGATGATGAATGACGTTGTGGTCATTGCAGTGGCGAGAATGCCTGCGAATGGTTCACCGAGCTTGCGTCCGAAAAGGACGATGAGCAAGAAACCGGCCAGCGGAAGTGCTGGGACGAGCCAGATGAGATCCAACATGATGTGTTATCCCTTCAATGCCGAAAGGTCATCGGCAGTGATGCCGTTGCGGCGACGCATGATTGCCACGATGATGCCAAGACCAACCACTACTTCTGCAGCAGCGACCACCATGACGAAGAACACAACAACTTGACCATTGATGTCGGACAATGCTGTTGCCAAAGTGACGAAGGTGAGGTTGACGGCGTTCAACATGAGTTCAATGCACATGAACATCACGAGTGGGTTACGACGAACCATGACACCAAAGGCGCCAATACCGAATAACACCGCAGCGAGAATGAGATACCAGCTGCTTGTTGGTTGGACGACCGACAACATGGCGCTCACTTCCCTGCTCCGTTGGACTTCACTCGACGTGCCATCAGCACTGTTCCGAGAACAGCTACCAAGAGAAGAACTGATGTGAGTTCGAAGGCAAAAACGTTGTTAGTGAAGATGTGCCGCGCTAGCTGACGAATATTCGCATCAGTACTTTCCATCGTCGTGGCATTGAGACCATCACCGCGGTGGCCAAGAAGATCTTTTGATGCGACGACTGCTGCAATCACAATGCCCATCACGCCTACACCAACAATGAGCGCCAACGGGCGCTGCACCGTAATGGGTTCGATATTGACGTCTTCAGTTTGGTCAACACCCAAGAGCATGATGACGAACAGGAAAAGAACAACGATTGCTCCGGCGTAGACAATCACTTGCACAGCTGCCAGGAACTGCGCATCGTGCGACACGAACATGACGGCGATACCGAAGAGTGTGAGAACGAGGCTTAATGCTGCGTGCACAGGATTCGAACGAGTGATCACACCAAGTGCTCCACCAAGAACCATGAGGGCAGCAACGACGAATACGAACAGTTCCATTAGTGGCTGCCTCCGTCTGCATCATCACGAACATTTTGAGCAGGCTCTGGCTTGCGAACGCCGTAGCCCAGCTCGCCGCTCCAAGAGACAACACCTTCAAACGAAGCATCGCCTGCTGGAGCTGTTGCGCGCATCCAACCAGAAGTGTTCTGGTCTTCGCCTGGGCGCCAGTCTTCCCACGGCATGTGTTGTGGAAGGCCATCGTCGCCAACGAGCAATTCGCTCTTGGTGTAAATCGCGTCCTGACGGTTCGTGAATGAGAACTCGAACAACTTTGTTTCCGTGATGGCCTCTGTCGGGCACGCTTCTACGCACATGTCGCAGTGAATGCAACGGAGATAGTTGATTTCGTAAATGAAACCGAAGCGCTCGCCAGGTGAAGTAGGGCTGTCTGGATTGTTGTCAGCACCGCGAACGTAAATGCACTTTGCAGGGCAGACGCCCGCACACAGCTCGCAGCCGATGCACTTTTCCATGCCGTCTTCGTAACGATTCAAGACATGGCGTCCGTGCATGCGCTCGGGCTTGTCAATCTTTTCGTCCTTAGTGTCACGATTCTTTTTACGGAAGACGCGACCGCCTGAGTATTCAGTTGTCACCTTGTTCTTTGCGCCGTGCTGGCGCATGGTGACGAGGAATCCGCCGAAGTAACCCATTAGAAGCTTGCTCCGTCCTTCTCACGGTTTGCCCGACTGACCTTGTGAGCCAACTGCAACAACACGTATCCGAGAATGAGAACTACTGCAGTCACCAGTGTGACCACGATTTGATCCCAGCCGGCATCGCGACCCACGCGCTGTGCGGCCAACAACATGAACCAACCGAGCGATGCAGGAATCAGCAAGCGCCAACCGAGATCCATCAACTGGTCGTAACGGAAGCGAGGAAGCGTTGCGCGGAACCAGACGTAGATGTACAGGAACACCAACACCTTGAGGACCAACCAAATGGTTCCTTCCAACGCATTCGGAATCAGCGGGATGTCCAAGGTGGTGTTGCCAATGGAGATGGGCTGAGGACCACCAAAGAACAATGTGACGATGAGAGCCGACATTGTGATGGTGTTCATGAATTCAGCAAGGAAGAACAAAGCGAAACGAATCGACGAGTATTCAGTGTTGAATCCACCGACAAGTTCCTGTTCCGCTTCCACCAAGTCGAATGGTGGGCGGTTCATTTCTGCAGTTGCTGCAATCATGAAGATGAAGAACGGTACGAAACCAGTTGCAACAACATTCCAGTTACCCAACGACGACTGCATATTGACGATGCCCGCAGTGGACAACGTGCCAGACACCAAGAGCACTGCTGCCAATGAAAGACCAAGTGCTGCTTCGTAGGACACCATCTGTGCTGATGCGCGCACCGAACCAAGAAGTGGGTACTTCGAGCCAGAGGACCAGCCAGCAAGCATGATGCCGTACACAGCAATAGAAGAAATTGCCAGTGCGAACAGAACACCAATCGGTGGGTCAGCTAACTGCAAACGAGTTTGATGACCGAACAAGGTGACAAGGCCACCCTTGCCATCGCGGAAGTCTCCACCCAGCGGAATAATCGCAAACGCAAGAAACGCAGGTGCCAACACCAAATACGGTGCAAGGCGAAAGACCAAACGGTCAGCGCGGTCAGGAAGAAGATCTTCCTTGAAGAACAACTTCGTTCCGTCAGCCAATGTCTGCAACAAACCCCATGGGCCGGCCTTGTTAGGACCAACGCGGTTCTGCATGCCTGCAATGACCTTGCGTTCAAACCACACCATGAGCATGGTGGCGACAAGACCAACAACAAAGACAATGAGAACTTTGATGAGGATGATGATGAGCGGTGTCCACAGAAGGCCGCCGTCCAACAGTGGATCGATAGCAAACAACGACGACATCACATCGACTCGATTCTTACATCGACCACGGAATCACCGTGGCGTACCAATTCACGAATGTCTGCACCAGGCTGATTGAACGGAACAACCGCTGTGCCACGTGGAACCTTCTCATCAGAACGAACTGGCAACACGATGCTGCTGTGTGAATTAGACACACGAACATTTGCACCTTCGCCTGCTCCCACTCTTTCGAGATCGAGCGGGTGAATTGTGATGCTTGCACCGACAGAAAGACCAGCAAGTGCTGGGCTTGTGATGGTGCCGACAGCACGGTCGTACAACTTGCGGCTGACATCAACACGGAACTCATACGAGTTACGTGGCGTGAGCGATGGAGCAACGAATGGTGTGCGTGTCGGTGTTGGGATTGTTACAACAACTCCGTCGCGCTTTACCGCAACTGAAGTCGTTGTTGTTCCGAAACCAGGAACCTTCTTGCCCATCAACTTCTGAACGTCAGCAATAGTGGTGACGCCCGAGTCATGACCAAGCAAGAAACCAAGCTCTGCAGCAATCATCCAGTCGGCACGTGATGTTCCGCGAGGGGTGATCTTCTGCACAACATTTGTCACGCGACCTTCAAGGTTCATCGTGGTGCCATCTTTTTCACCATATGCAGCAGCAGGCAAGACGATGTCTGCGTGCGCTGCACTCTGTGTGAGGAAGGTGTCTATTGCTACTACGAACTTTGCACCTGCGAGACCGCGACGTGCGAGATCAGCATCAGCAACGTCATTCATTGGGTCTGCACCCAAAAGAATGAGGCAGTCAACCTGGCCATTCGCTGCAGCTTCAAGAATTGCTGCTGCGTCCTTACCGTTTTGAGGAGCAAGTCCAAGTGACAATGCACCGCGCACATTGCCACGACGCAATGCGGGCAAGACCGTTGCGCTTGGAGCACCAGCAATCACTGCATCAACTGCAGCCATTGTGTGTTCTGCGGCTTCGGCCAAGTTGGCGCGACCAGCAACAACAACAACTGGGCCTGATGCCAATTGCGCTGCAACAGCGGAGTCTGCGAACAACTGCTGTACTGCAGTCACTGCTGTGCCGGACTCTGCGCGAACAGAACGCCATGCGTGCTTGGTGAGTCCAGTTTCGCGAGCCGACACTTCAATGATGCGAATCTTCTTCTTCTCCGCAGCATCGCGCAAACGAATGTGAAGAACCGGAAGTTCTTCCTTCAGGTCTGGCGCAAGCAAGATGACTGTTGCTGCTTTTGCTGCAGAGTCGATGGTTGCTTGTGGGTACGCAAAGATTGATGCAGGCAAACCGTCATCAAGTTGCGCATCGCGCATTGTGATGCCTGCTGCATCCGCAAGTTGCGCCCACATGAATGCGTCTTCGTTGGTGCCACGAGCACCACCGAGAATCGCAACGGAACCAGGAGCTGCATGACGAATCGTGCGAGAGATGGTGTCGAGTGCTGCAGACCATGTTGTGGTCTCAAATGAATCACCGGACTTCACCTGCGGTGACTCCAAACGATTTTCTGAGTTCACCGACTGGAAGTTGAAACGACCGCGGTCGCACAACCAACCCCAGTTCACTGGGTCACTATCGACGCCTTGGTAGCGAAGAATCTCATCGCGGCTGGACTGCACAACAGTGCGGCAACCAACGGAGCATGTGGTGCATGTGCTCTCGCGCTGTTCAAGGTCCCATGGACGAGCCTTGAATCGGTACGGCTGAGCAGTGAGTGCACCCACTGGACAAATCTGAACAACGTTGCCGCTGAAGTACGAAGCAAATGGTTCGTCAGGGAATGTCATCACCTGTGTGTTGTTGCCACGCTGCGTGAAGCTGATGAGTGGGTCACCAGCAACTTCATCTGCGAAACGTGTGCAGCGGTCGCACAAGATGCAACGCTCACGGTCAAGGAATACCAATTCGCTAATGGCAATTGGCTTTTCGTAGTGGCGCTTCTCTTCAACGAAACGACTCTCGCCCGCACCATGGCTGAATGCCTGGTCTTGCAACGGGCATTCGCCACCCTTGTCGCATACAGGACAGTCGAGTGGGTGGTTTGCCAAGAGCAACTCGATGATGCCTTCTTGCGCACGCTTCACCTGTGGTGTTTCGGTGCGAACAATTTGACCTTCTGCCACTGGTGTCATACAGCTGACAACCATCATTGGACCACGAGGTCCTTCCACTTCAACGAGACACTGACGGCACATGCCGACAGGGCTCATACGTGGGTGGTAACAGAAACGTGGAATGAATTCATCGGCGCGATCTGCTGCCGCAATGATGAGCTCACCCTTGGTTGCTTCAACAGTGCGACCGTTGATGGTGATGCTCACCGCATTCGGATCACGCTCTGGCATTTCTGCAGATTCAGCGTTGGTATCAATAGATGTCATTGGGCCACCGCCGTCACAGGAATAAGAGTGCGCTTTGTAACGCGAGCTTCGAACTCATCGCGGAACAATGTGAGTGCCGAGTGCACCGGCGCATAAGCCGATGGTCCGACGAAACAAATCGTGTTCATGCGATATGGGAATGGAACAGCAGCAATGCCGAGCTTCTCGTTGGAGGCGTGAGGGAATGCGCCTGGACAAATTGACTCGCCCACTTCCATGAGTTGATCAAGGTCTGCATCGGTGCCCTTGCCGTCGACAACACGAGACAAGATGCGCTCAAGCCATGTGCCACCTTCACGACAAGGTGTGCACTTGCCGCATGATTCATGGGCATAGAAACGAGTCAGCGTGAGTGCTGCGCGAGGAATGTCGGTGGTGGAATCCATCACCATGATTGCGCCCGAACCAAGCATCGAACCTGCAGGTCCGACTTGGCTTGCTTCGAATGGAAGGTCCAACTGATCAGGTGTGAACCAGGGAGCAGAGCCGCCACCAGGAACAAATGCCTTCAGTTCATTGCCGTTACGAATTCCCTGACAGAACTCTTCTCCGTACAACAAGTCACGGAATGTGGTGATGCCGTTGATGATTTCGTACACACCGGGACGCTGCACATGACCAGACACTGCGACCATGCGTGTGCCAGGTGATGTTGCTGTTCCGATTGCGGTGTACGCCTCAGCGCCGTTACGCAACAACCATGGAAGGTTGGCCAATGTCTCCACGTTGTTCACGATGGTTGGCTGACCGTAGAGACCAATAGCTGCGGGGAAATATGGAGGCTTCAAACGTGGCATGCCACGGTTGCCTTCAAGACTTTCAATCAACGCAGTTTCTTCACCGACGACGTATGCGCCTGCACCCCAGTGCAACACGATGTCGACCGAGAACTTTGAACCAAGAATGTTCTTGCCGACATAGCCCGCTGCGTATGCATCGTTCAGTGCAGCAGCGACACGCTCTTGTGCAAGAGCCATTTCACCGCGGATGTATAAGAAGCACTGCGAGAGTCCGGCTGCATAGCAAGCGATAAGGCAACCCTCAATGAGTTGGTGCGGGTCGCGCTCCATGAGCAAACGGTCTTTGTATGTACCTGGTTCTGATTCGTCACCGTTCACGACCAAATAACGAGGCCATACGCCTTGTGGAGTGAGTCCCCACTTGTTACCTGCAGGGAAACCTGCACCACCACGACCAAGAACTGTTGCGTTCTTCACTTCGTCATGCACTTCAGTTGCGGGACGAACAAGAGCAGCGCGCAAACCTGAATAACCATCAGTCGCGAGGTAACGCTCCAATGTGTATGAGTCTTCGTACTCGAAACGAGATGTCACGATGCGTGGACGATCACCTGCAATAAAGCCAGGTGCGTGTGGCCATGTGCCACCGGGATTGCTGGTCATAGCGCAGCCTTTCCATCAAGCCATGCAGGGCCTTCAGTGACATCTTCTGGTGCAACAGCACCAACACCACGTTCTGCAGGAATGTGTTGACGCACTGATGCAACGGTTCCGTGTGCAGGAATCTCATCATTGAGTTCGCCAGCCTGAAGCTGATCAATGAGAGTGTCGAAGTTTTCGGAAGTAACACGGAAGCGATAGCGGTAGTTCACCTGCAAGCAAGGCGCTTCGGTGCATGCAGCTTGGCATTCAGCTTTTTCCAAAGTGAAAAGACCGTCAGGAGTTGTGCCACCCATGTGAATTCCCAAGCGGGATTCTGCGTGGTGCATCAGTTCTTCGCCACCCATCAGTGCGCACGACATGGTGCCGCAAATGTTGATGAGGTACTTGCCAACTGGCTCGAACTTAAACATTTCGTAGAACGATGCGGTTCCGTACACCTCTGCAGATGTTGCGCCCACAAGTTCACCAATGTGTGCCATTGCATCATTGGTGACATAGCCGTCTTGCTCTTGTGCAAGGTGCAACAACGGAATCGTTGCTGAACGTGGCTTCGGATAGCGACCGATGATCTCGCGAGCGAGACGTACGTTCTCTTCAGTCAGGCGTGCCATTAGCGATCAACCTCTCCCAAAACAGGGTCAACAGATGAAATCACTGCAACTGCGTCGGCAACAAGTCCACCGCGCATCATGTGCGGCAGTGCCTGAATGTTGACGAACGATGGTGCGCGCATGTGCATGCGATATGGAGTGGAAGAACCATCGGACACGATGTAACAACCAATTTCACCGCGTGGGCTTTCAATACCGACGTAGACCTCACCCTCAGGAACTTTGAATCCTTCAGTGAAAATCTTGAAGTGATGAATTAGAGCTTCCATCGACTCATCGATACGCGCACGTGGTGGTGGCGTGACCTTCTTGTTCTGAATGCGGTAGTCACCAGAAGGCATGCGATCAAGAATTTGATACACGATCTTCATTGACTCGCGAATTTCGTTGAAACGAATTGCGTAACGGTCGTATGCATCACCGTATTGACCGACGATGACGTCGAACTCAACATCTTCGTAACGCAAGTACGGCATGTCACGACGGAGGTCCCATGCGACACCAGTGGAACGAAGAATCGGACCAGTTGCACCAAGTGCCATTGCTTCACGTGCAGTGATTGCCCCAACACCTTGGAGACGTTCGCGCCAGATGGGCTGACCGGTCATCAAGATGTCGTATTCCTCGAGACGCGATGGCAAGTTCTCAAGAATGTTGAGCACATCTTCACGCCAACCTGCTGGCAAGTCAGCTGCGAGTCCACCAGGGCGAATGAAGTTGTGGTTCATACGAAGGCCAGTGACCTTCTGGAAGAAACGCAAAACATCTTCACGTTCACGCCATCCGTACAACATCATCGACACTGCACCGATGTCCATGCCGTTTGTAGCAAGGAACAACAGATGACTGCTCATGCGGTTGAGTTCGGACAAGAGCATGCGCATCCACACAGCGCGCTCTGGAATGTCACCTTCAATACCGAGCAACTTCTCAACAGCGAGTGAGAAAACAAGTTCGTTATTCAACGGAGACAAGTAGTCCATGCGCGTGACGTTGGTGCCACCCTGCATGTACGTGAGAGCCTCACCGGTCTTTTCCATTCCGGTGTGCAAATAACCAATGATGGGCTTGCAACGAAGAACTGTTTCGCCTTGGAGTTCCAACATCAGACGCAACACACCGTGCGTACTTGGGTGCTGTGGTCCCATGTTGATGATCATCGTCTGATCTTCAGGAGCCTCTGTTTGTACTTCGGCCAACTTGGCGGCTTCAGATTCGCTAAGACGAAGAACGGAACCAACTTCACGGAAGAGTTCCTTTGCAGTGAGATCACTACGCGACTGAAGTTCCTGGCCGCCTTCGTTTGTTCCTGCGGAGATAACACTGCTCATGAGTGGCTCCCCTTGAACTGAACAGGAATCGCACCTTGGTCGTAGTCCTTACGCAATGGATGACCATCCCAATCTTCTGGCATGAGAATGCGCGTCATGTCTGGGTGACCATCAAAGGTGATGCCAAACATGTCGTAGGTCTCGCGCTCATGAGCCTCAGTACCTGGGTGCACATCAAACAAAGAAGCGAGAGTCGTGTCATCTGCAGGCACCTGCACACGCAAACGAATGCGCTCACGCTTTGTCAATGACAACAAGTTGACAACTACTTCGAAACGCTCCGGCTGCACACCAGCACCAAGAGTGCGTGATGGCATTGAGAGGTAGTCAACTCCGGTGAGGTCGATGCAAACTTCGAAACCATCGTTTGCCAATGCCTTCACTACAGCGACGTACTGATCACGACCGACCAGCAAGACTTTCTGATCACGCGAATAGACAACAGGACAACCGTGCAGAGTCTCGACGGTTTCCTCCACTTGTTCCACTTGGTCGCTCATGATTACTTCGACCCGAGTGCGACGGAGATAGCAGAAGGAGCGTGAGCATCAAGCTCGACTCCGGCACCACCATTGTTTGCTTCACGACGACGCATGATTTCACCGTCTTCAATGAGTTGGTGAAGAGTTTCGATTGCGTGGATGAGAGTTTCTGGGGTTGGTGGGCAACCAGGTGCATACACATCAACAGGAACAATTTGGTCAACACCTTGCACAATGGCGTAGTTGTTGAACATGCCGCCACTTGATGCACACACGCCCATGGAGATGACCCACTTTGGTTCCATCATCTGGTCGTAGACCTGACGAAGAACGGGAGCCATCTTCTGGCTGACGCGACCAGCAACAATCATGATGTCGGCCTGACGTGGAGATGCGCGGAACACTTCCATTCCGAAACGCGAGATGTCGTAGTGCGATGCACCAGTTCCCATCATTTCGATTGCACAACATGCAAGGCCAAATGATGCAGCCCAGCTGGAGCGCGAACGTGCCCACTTCACAAGATCTTCGATACGTGCAGTGACGAAGTTGTGGTCAAGACCACCAAGACCATCGTCGAGAACGTTTTGTGCCAAACCCATTAGGCGGCCTTTCCGTTATTTGTTGCACGACCTTCGCTGCCCACAACACGAACACTGCGAAGTGGTTCAAGTGTTGGAGCATCAGAAATCTCGCTGCTGCCATTTGCACGCTTCATGGGGCCCCAATCAAGGGCCCCGCGTGCAATGACATAGACGAATGCAACGAAGAACACTGCACTAAACGAAACCATCTCCAGGAAACCAAACGAACCGAGGAACTGACGATCCACGGCGTATGGGTAAGCAAAAATGATCTCAATGTCGAACATGATGAACAACATTGCAATCACATAGAAGCTGACAGGGAAACGTTCTGGTGGTTCACGACCAGGAACAATTCCGCATTCGTATGGTGCCTCTTTCGCTGTGTTGGGACGCTTCGGCGCCAAGAGGCGTGATGCGATGAGGCTGAGCAACCCAAAAAGAACGGCCAGCACCATCAATGCGACGATGGGAAGGTACTGACCCATGGGCTATGCCGCCGATGACTTCAGTGCAAGGTTCTTACGAAGAAGTGTCTCTCGGCGATGCAGTACTCGCACCAACAAGAAGAAAATCAAACCTGAACCGAGACCAATGAGGAAACCGGGGCGGCGCTTTGAACCTAGGTCCTTCAACATCACGACATAGCGGTGAGGCTGTGTCGTGTCGATTTGAACTCGTGCCGGTGCACGACCTGGTTCAGTGCGCTGTGCGATCACTGGGGCAACTTCAACAATTGCGTAGTGAGGCGTGTGCTTGAACGCAATGAAGTCGAGTGAGTCACCCAACTTCGGATAGCGCTCGCCACCCTTGTCATACACTGCAACAGAGACATATTCGCCTGCAGCAAATTCTTGTGCCTCGATTTGGATGATTTCATCCGAAGCAGCAACGGCCTGACCACGACGTGGATCAGCTTCGTCGAGAATTGTCCAACCGTCAGCAACAAGAGTGTCAGACACTTTCTTGGCAGCAGCATCAGCTTGCATGCCATCGATGGCGATAGGTGATTCAACGACCTCGGCCGTATCTAACATCGCGCCATCTCGAACAATCGTGATGGGATGCGCCGGCTTCCAGGTTGGAACTGGTCCCTTCAGACCAATGCCGTAGATGGCCCACACAAATGTCATACACATCATCCAGCCAGCAAGAGCTGCTGCGACGACGAGGAAACCCAAACGAGCGCCCAGGTTGCTACCAACAAGCAGGTAGGTGCCACCAATAAGACACATGAACATCACCAGTACCACGACAATGCCGCGGAGACCTGGTTGGAAGTCAACAGAAAGTAGAGCGGACAACATCAGAGACCTCGCACGTATTCGACGATTAACTTGATTTGCTCATCGGTGTAGAGCTGACCGAATGCTGGCATTCGACCACTTCCCTGACCTTGTTCGCCGTAACGCTTACCAAGTTCAGAACCATTGTGGATGAAGTTAATCATGTCGGACTGGTTCGGGAACTGACGAATAGACGAACCGCCAGTGAGGTTTGGTCCCAAAGCACCTCCACCAGTGGCTTGCGGATCACCGTACGACCAACCCTTTGTGTGACAGCGCGCGCACGAGTATGCGCCCGAGCCAAGATCTAGGTTGAACATTGCTTCACCGAGAGAACCATACGTTCCGGTATCAACAAGTCGCTGGGCTTCTGCCATTACTTCTTTGTTCTTGTCCGCAGGCAACTTGCCCTCGTCACACGTGGGGTTGTAGTAGCTGCGAGTCTTCAGACAACCCTCTTGTGGGATCTGAATTGACTTGAGGTATTCAATCAAGGTGGTAATCGACTGATCATTCATTGGTCCACCACCGATGGTGCCCCAAGCCGACATCGGCGAGAACGGACGGCCGTAGTTCAAGATGAAACGAATCTCATCCTCGCTGAAGCGATAGAGAACAGTATTCAGGGCAGGAGCCTTCCAGTTCACTGCCTTCACTTCGCCAGTCTTTGGGTCGGTCACTGCGTATGGAGCAACACCGCCGGTGCCCTTCATGCCACCGTGACAGCCCGCGCAGTTGAAACCACCGTCCGCTGTTGGCTGGAACAACGAAGAGCCCCAGTCAACGAAACGCTTTTCAAAACCAAACTTCGCTTCGGCCTGACGATGTGGTTCAAGGATCCAGTAGAGAGGCAATGCAATCGTGATGATTGCAAGGAACAAAAGACCAAGCACTTGAACGCGCTCAAGACGTGAGCCTTCCAGGGTTTCGTCGTCGTAGTACTCCTTGCGGTTGGCAGCGAGTGTTTGCTCCGCGCCAATTTCTTCGCGTCCCTTACGAACGTTGAAGATTGCATAGAGCACCCAGCCGCCCAGTGAGGCGAGCAAGATGAGCCATGCAATGGATTTACTAGTTGCAGCAATCATGACTAGTGATGTCCTCCTGCACCAACACAGTGCGGTCCTTCGGCTTCTTGTCCGGTTGTATTCACACCAACTGCTGGCCCAGCAAAGACCGAGCCAGTATCAATGGTGAGGTTTCCGTTCGAGACTGACACTGCGAAGCGGTCCATGCCGCGAGGAGCAGGGCCACCCTTCTTTTCGCCAACGCGGTTGTACTGGGAACCATGGCACTGGCATTCAAACCACTGCGAGCTCTTGCACTCTGGAACACGGCAGCCAAGGTGTGGACACTTTTGATACAACGCCACGATTCCTGCTTGCATCCCTGCAAAAACAGGTGCCTGCTTGCCATAGACAGCCTGTGCCTTGCTGAGTGAACCCTTGGGATACTCGGTGACCCATGCACGTGCTTCAGCGAGATACAAGAAGCCCTTATTTGCGTGAATGCCGGCGATGATGTCGTCCAACTTTCCTGCACTGATCTTCGAACCGAAGCCGCCTTCAGCACCCTTCCAGAGGAAACCAACAACCGATGCACCAAATGCACCAATGCTTGCTGCCATCAAAGTGATTGCAGTGCGGTTAAAGAATTGACGACGCGAAACGCCAAGTGCTTCTGCATCTGGAGCAACGAATGGCGCGACCTCAACAGGTGCAGCCTTGACAACTTCAGATGTACGTGCAGCAGCTTCAACCTCGCGGCCTGTCGCTGCTTCTGCACCAATGCTTGCCTTACGGTCACGTGAACGTGTTTCGCGCGAAAGCGAACCTGCGCCACGAACTTCGGTGGAGCGTGCTGTGGTTAACACCACGATCGCGCCGAACACGACCGCCGCAACAATCACGATGGCGATTACCAATCCGGTACTCATAACTTTGCGTTCCTTAATCCTTTGTCTGTACGTCGAATGTCATTGTGTGATCGATGCTTCAATCACAACTCGAAGAAGATTCCGTCTTTCCACGGGAGAGTGAAGTTGAAACCAGGGCCACGGAAGAACGAACCGATGATGGTGAGCACTGCCCAGAACACAAGGAACATCGTCAACATTGATGTCATGAACTTGCGATCTTCTGGCTTGTTCGAAGGGTTGCGGTCGAGATAAGGGGCAAGGATGAGAGCAAGGATGCCGACACCAGGAAGAGTCACACCAGCAATCATCGGGTGGAACATGGTGAGCAACTCCTGCAAACCAAGGAAGTACCAAGGGGCCTTCGAAGGGTTTGGTGTCTTGTTGAAGTCAGCTGCCTTCAACAATGGAGCGTTCACGACCCATGAGAACACGAAGAGGAATGCAATCAGTGCCAAGCAGGCAACGAATTCCACTGCCAAAAGGTGTGGCCATGTGTGCACTTTGTCGACCGGTGCAGCTTTAGCTTCCTGAATGGAACCCGACTTCACCACAGTGAGCAAACGTTGTGTATGTCCGCCAGGACCTGCGCCTACGGGTACGCCGCCAGCAGGTGCAGCAGCGGCGGCAACGACGGCGCCAGCGCCCGCAGCTTTGGTGCGATCAAGTAACGCGTCAGGAATACGATCGCCAGCGGGAGCTGCATCTGCAGCACCGGCACCAGCGGCCTTTTCGCGAGCAGCTTGTGCTCGCTTTAAGAGGTGTTCAGGAATTTCAGTCATTGTTCTACTCCCTTAGATCAGAGCGGTCCGGAAATTCCGCCGTCCTTGCGGACGCGCCAGAAGTGAATAGCCATAAAGATGATGATGACGAACGGGAGCATGATCACGTGCAAGACGTACCAACGCAGCAACGTTTCTGAACCGATTTCGGTTCCGCCCAACAGAACGAAGCGAACTTGGGAACCCATGACCGGTGTGTAACCCATCATGTTGGTGCCCACAGTTACAGCCCATAGGGCCAACTGGTCCCATGGAAGCAAGTAGCCGGTGAACGAAAGAAGAAGTGTGAGCGTGAGCAACACAACTCCGATCACCCAGTTGAACTCACGTGGTGGCTTGTAGGCACCGTGGTAGAAAACACGCGCCATGTGGAGGAACACGCTGAGAACCATGAGGTGAGCAGCCCAACGGTGCATGTTGCGAACAAGTAGTCCGAACGTCACTGATGTCTGCAATGTCTGAATGTCTTGCCACGCGTTCGCACCTGTTGGTCGATAGAAAAACATCAAAAAGATGCCTGTCACCGTGAGCAAGATGAACAAGAAGAAGCTGAGTCCGCCAAGGCACAGCGTGTAACTGACCTTGACTGCATGTCGCTTCACTTTCACTGGGTGCAAGTGGTACAGCACCGAGTTCATGATCACGTACGAGCGGTTACGTGGGCTGTCCGTGTAACCCTTTCGGAAAATTGATCCGGGACGGAAGATGGAGTTCCACGCCTGGCTTCCTTGGACTTGCTGTCCAATTTTGGCCGCACGCTCTTTCAGCGTTGGGCGGGGGTTATCGAGCACTTTTGCCATGTTCATTCACCTCAGAGGCGCATTCCATAGCCGTAGCCATGGTTGTTTGTTCGGGTATGGCTGTCGCCTTCTGGATCAGGTGCGCCGACCTTCCCCAGAATGATGACGCCAGTAGGACAACGATCAACGCAGAGTGCGCAACGGGTACACACGTCGTCGTCAATGATAAAGATCACATTGTCGGAAGGATCCGCACCGGGCATATCAACTGCTTCTGCTTCAGCAACTGCTTCAGGAGCAACCATGTGAATGCACTTCCAAGGGCAGATGTCTACGCATCCCTCGCACATGATGCATTCACTTTGGTCAATGTGAATGAATTGCTTTGGCTTTACAGCCCTGCCCAAATAGTCGGCATCGACCTCGACGAGTTGATACTCAGTCGACCACTCCGGCATGGGTGGGTTGGCGTCGGTGCGTGCCATGAGAAATTACGCCTTCTTCACCAATGGACGGCCGTACGACGATGTAACGACTTCTTTTGTGGTCTTTTCGCCACGCTTCTGCCACCACACGAAGAGGAAGATCATGAGTGCAATGAAGTACACGTGAATCACGATTGCAATGACGTCACGAAGTGCTTCAAAGCTCAATGTAAACGGGAAATGACCGCCATTGACCTTTGCCTTCAAAATGTCGAAAGGTCCGTTGAGGAGCTTGTCTTTGCGCCATCCGAGTTCGTTGTCGGCATGAACAATGAATTGGTGGGGCACAACGCCAAACGCAAGGAACATAGTGAAGAACACATAAACGCTGCCCAACATGGCTTCGCCCCATGTGGTCTCTTTGTCGACCGGGCGACGCTTACCAAACGGGATAACAGCAAGAGACATTGCTGTAGTTATCAGCAATGAAAACAAGAAAGCCTGGTTAACTCCGGGCCATTTGAGGATGTCAATCGCGAGCATGGACTCTTCTTCTTCTCCGGTCCTAGGTGACGGTTTGGTCCTGGGGCAGGTGCCTAAGCACTAAGAACACTAGCGAGCGGTTAGGTGCCGAGACCTATTTCGTTGAGAACAACTTTGGTCACTTCACCAGGGGGCGCCAGCGGAGGATGGTTGTGCTTTTGTGCGAAAACATTGTGCTTTTGTGCGAAATTTGGGTCTTGGACCCCAGGTCTTCGAGTACCCCAGGGCCAGAAGCCCCCTTCGCAGACTTCTTGTGTGACCTTGGTCGAATAATTGCGGTCGGGGGTGCAGATTTGTCTATCGTGGAGAGGTCAGGCGCCGTAAAAGGTGGGCAATCCGCCCACTCAAGGCACCTGAGCTGGTCTCCCGAGAGGTAAGTGCAGTGACCGAGATCCCCGAGCACCTTCTGAATCGTTCCAAGGCACGCCGTGCGGCTGCCTCTGGCGAGTCGACTGGCGACGCCAGTCCGGCCGTTGCCGCATCGGCAACCCCGGCTGCAGCAGCGCCTGCAAAGAAAGAGGCACCGAAGCCGAAAGCTGCTGCCCCAGACCCCGTCTACGTTGCCGCCGCAAAAAACCGTCGCAAGATACCTTTCTGGGCAATGGCTGGCCTTGCGCTCTTGCCACTGTGGGCATTCGTCTACATGTGGGGCCTCACTCCACAAGTAAAGGTGGTTGAAGGTCCCACCACTGCAGGTGCTGCAGTGTTCTCCAGCTGTGCTGGTTGCCATGGTGCTGATGGCGCAGGTGGCGCAGGTCAGGTTTTATACCAAGGCAATGTTTTGAAGACATTCCCTCACATCGAGGACATGTTGAACTTCGTGTACAACGGAAGCCAGCGTTTCGTTGCTGCAGGGCTGGCAACGTATGGTGACCCCAACCGCGAAGGTGGCCCACATAAGCCACTCGGTTATAACGGAAACCCCATGCCAATGCAGGGTGAAAAGGCTGGCGGCGGCCTCACCGAAGCACAGATTCTTGCTGCGGTGTGCCACATCCGATACGACCTCTCTGGCGCTGATCCAAAGAGCGAACAATGGGCCGCAGAGTATGAAGCATGGTGCTCGCCTGATTCAGAGATCTACAAGGCTCTTGAGGCTGGTAGCACAAGCTTCGACACCATCGACAAGGACTTTGCAATGCTTCCTGTCAAGCCAATTGCCGTTGGTACATCGCCTCGTCTCGGCACTACCAAGTAACTCATCGCGCTTCATGCGCGAACAACAATGAACGTTGAACTGCGTTCTACTTGCACGTCACAGACACAACATTGTCTGTGGTGAGATTCATTGTTGATGTACTCGCATCATTTGGGAATCGTGTGATGAAGTCACGCAACGAAGTCGTGTCTGTGTTTTCGCATATGCGCTTCACCGGTGTCGCAAGTTTCACCACCCAACCGTTCCGTAAAACGCCTTCGTCACCATTGGCTTGCATATCAACAAGTCCCGGCAATGTCAGAGTCTTCATGCCTGACACTTTGTCGGCGGGCACAAGCGCAAACCACACCACTGCATCACCCAGCATGTCGGCCAACAGCACACACGCATTGGGTGTTGTGAAGTCCGTGCACTGCGGCATCGCGTCGTAATCATCGACCAATGTTCCTGCAGGAATTGTCAGCACTCGTGTGTCATCAAGCGAAAGTCGAAGTGCGCCGTCCCTTGTTTCCCCGTCTTGTTTCCAGTTTGTATCGGCACTGACCGTGTTCACGCTTGCAACAAGATCAACCTTGTGATGAACATCAGTTGCAACAGTCGCAGGACCGTTTGTCAATGATGCATAGATTCCGTTACCCAAGAACAATGCAGCAACTGCTGCACCGACTGCAATCGGAACTCGACGATTCAACGTGTGAATCCCTTGAGTGCCGATGCAACACGTTCTGCAAGTTCAGTCATGATGTCGTCAGTGTGTGCAAGACCAACGAAGAGAGCTTCGTACGCACCAGGTGCCATCGCCACTCCTCCGCTGAGTAGTGCATGGAAAAACTTCGCGTACAACTTTTCATCAGTTGTCTTTGCTTCATCAAAGTTTGTTGGTGCATCAGTGAGTGCATCACCAAAGTGCATACCGACCAATGTTCCGACAACAGGGAACTGCGCTTGGATACCGACAGAGGAACAGGCGTTGCGCAACAGTGCTGACAACGAACGTGCACGCGCAAGAAGTTCCATGTACACATCGGCATTCAACTCGTTCAACGCAGCAAGACCTGCAGCAGTTGCAAGTGGATTGCCGGCAAGAGTGCCTGCGTGGAAAACACTGCCAAGCGGTGTGAGGTTTTCCATGATGTCGCGACGACCACCAACTGCGCCAATAGGTAAACCCCCACCGATCACTTTGCCGAAGCACGTGAGGTCAGGACGCATATCAAACTTTGCTTGTGCACCACCAGTGCCCAAACGGAAACCGGTGATGACTTCGTCAAACACCAACAATGCACCCACGCGGTCACATTCAGCGCGTAGACCTTCAAGGAATCCCTTTGCAGGCGCAACAACGCCCATGTTTGCTGCAACTGGCTCAACGAAAACAGCAGCAACATCATCATCAAGTTTCGGAACGATGTTGTACGGCACGACCCATGTGTTGGCCACTGCTTCTTCGGGAACACCTGCAGTACCTGGAAGACCGAGAGTTGCAAGACCACTGCCACCCGCTGCAAGCAATGCATCGGTTGCACCGTGGAAGTTGCCATTGAATGTCACGATGCGTTTGCGACCAGTTGCACCACGTGCAAGTCGCACTGCAGTACTTGTCGCTTCGGTTCCGCTGTTCATGAAACGCACACGTTCGCATGATGGAACACGTTCGCTAATTGCTTCGGCCAACTTCATCTCGCGCGGTGTTGGCGCACCATACGAAGTGCCATCACCGGCCGCAGAGCGAATTGCCTCTGTCACCTTTGGATGTGCGTGACCAAGAATGATGGCACCGTAACTCTGCACGAGATCAATGAGGTCATTGCCTTCAACATCCCAAACACGTGCACCCTCGGCGCGCGACACGATGTACGGATTGCCACCGACTGATTTGAAAGCACGAATGGAAGAGTTCACTCCACCTGGAATTGCTTTTGCCGAGCGATTAAAGACTTCTTCGTTTGATGCAAGACCTGCGCCTTTGCACACAGTTGCAACACAACCGGCTGCAGCACAACGAGTGGGGTCACAGAATGGAATTGTTCCCGACATGGGGTCTCCTACTTCGCGGAGTACTCAGCGAACCAACGCGTGAGATACGTGAGAATGATGTCAGCGCCAGCGCGCTTGATAGATGTGAGATGTTCAAGAGCGACGGCATCGTGATCAATCCAGCCACGTTCTGCTGCTGCTTTAATCATGCTGTATTCACCACTGACGTGATACGCAGCAACTGGCGTGTCCACTGATGCACGTACTTGTCCGATGACATCGAGATATGACAACGCAGGCTTCACCATCACGATGTCTGCACCTTGTTCAATGTCTTCAAATACTTCACGCATTGACTCACGCGCGTTGCGCCAATCTTGTTGGTATCCCTTGCGATGTCCACCGCCGGCGATTTGCACATCAACTGCTTCACGGAAAGGGCCATACAACGCGGAGGCATATTTTGCTGAGTACGCCATAATCGCGACGTTCTGGAAACCTGCATCGTCAAGTGCTGCACGAATAGCACCGACTTGACCGTCCATCATTCCGCTAGGTGCAACGACATGTGCACCCGCAGTTGCTTGAGCAATGGCTGCTTTGCAATAGATCTCAATCGTTGCGTCATTATCAACATCGCCATCTGCGCCGACGATGCCGCAATGACCATGCGATGTGTATTCGTCCACGCACAAGTCAGCCATGATCACCATGTCGTCACCCACAGCGTCGCGCAATGCGCATAACGCCACCTGGGCAATGCCCTGAGGATCGAATGCGCCAGAACCGATGTCGTCCTTGCTGGAGGGAACTCCGAACAAAATGACAGCCTTCACGCCGAGGTCTCGCAGACCTTTCACTTCCTCCACCAATGAGGCGACCGTGTGCTGCACGACGCCTGGCAGGGACAGAATCGGCTGAGGCTCGGTGATGCCCTCACGGACGAAGAGCGGTGCCACCAGGTCGGAAACATGGAGCCGGGTTTCGGCAACCAGTTCGCGCATGGCCTGGGAGGTGCGGAGACGACGAGGGCGTGAAACGGGGAAGGTCACGCCCCGATGCTATTGGCATCAACGCCCTGCCCGACCTGCGGGGGCGCGAAGCGGGCTATTCGGCGTCGAGAATGCGTTCGGTGGTGTCGATGAGTGACTCGAGCGACTGCTCATCGGCAACGGCCGAGAGGTCGATCCCGAGCGCATCGGCAACTTTGGCGGTGGAAGGACCAATAGCGACCACCACGGGTGGCGTGCTGGTGGAAAATGCCTCGAACCAAGCGGTGACGGCACTACCCGATGCAAGAAGAAGCACGTCAGCAGCGAGTGCTGGTTCCATCAATTCAGGCGTGGGTCGTAACTGCACGGTGCGATACGCCACCACTTTCGTGATGGACCAACCTTTGGCCGCAATGGAATCTTCCAAAGATTCATCAGCCAAGTTTCCTTGCACCAAGAGAACAGTTCCGGTTCCCTCTGGAAATTGCTCTGCGAGAACTTCCGCACGCGCTGGATTCGCAACGAGAGTGACAGCGGTGTCTAATGAACGCGCAGTCGCATCACCCACTGCAGCGATGTGCGGGAAACGTGGCGCATCACCGGCAGCTTCTGCGGCTGAGATAAATGGCGCGACACGATCTGCACCGTTCGGAGAAGTAACAACGATCCAGTCGAACTCGTGAAAGCGATGCAACACTTCGTCACGTTCACGACCCTCGTCATCTGGTTCTGCAATTGCAATGAGCGGAACTTCTACGACTTCTGCGCCGCGAGCTTCTAACAATCTGCGAAGGGACTCGTTCTGCGTAATGGAACGTGTGATGACAACCGATTTACCATCAAGAGACGAGGCCATGATTACGCCTTGTCCTGTAATCGACTTCGACACTCGATGGCCATCGCAACACCAACAACGATGTGGTCATCGGAGTCGCCAATCTCGCCCTCGAGTTGCACTGTGTTGCTGATGTCATCAGCCGCCATAAACGCCCTGAATACACCGTCTTTTGACAAATGTGCCGCAACGGGAAGTGAGCAACCCGCGCCGAGTTCTGCAAGGAACGCACGTTCTGCTTCCACCGCGCGACGACTTGGTGCGTGATCAATGCCGGCGAGAACATCTGCCGTCACCGCATCATCGACGCGGCATTCGACTGCAACGGAACCCTGGCCAACCATTGGCACTGCAACATCAAGTGGCAAGACCTCTGCGATTTGATCAGTGATACCAAGAATTTCCATTGCCGCAATTGCCATGACAATTGCTCCACCATCTGGAATCTTTGAAAGACGTGTCTGAATGTTTCCACGTAAATCGATGAATTGAAGATCGGGACGAAGACGAGTGAGTTGCGCACGACGACGAACAGACCCTGTGGCCACTGTTGCACCCTGTTCGAGATCTTTGAGAGAACGACCGACCAATGCGTCATTGGCAGTACGACGTTCACCAATGGCTGCAATGATGAGGCCGTCGGCTTGTTGTGAAGGAAGATCTTTTGCCGAGTGCACGGCAATCTCTGCACGGCCATCAAGAACCGCGCGCTGTACTTCCTTCACGAAGATGCCCTGACCGCCCATTTGATGCAACGGGGTTGTGGCGTTGAGATCGCCCAGAGTGTCGACGAAGACATATTCAACAGTTGTTCCAGGAGATGACTTCTCGATGAGGCCGCCCACATATTCAGCCTGTGTCCGAGCCTGAAGGCTGGACCGAGTTGCGATGCGAAGAACAGTCATAGAAGTGGTTTATTCGAGATTAAACAAATCTCGGACCGCAGCAGACAAACGCTCGCCCTGCGGTGTTCCTGCAGCCTCACGAAGGCGTACTGACGGAGTATGCAGCAACTTGGCAACGATGCCACGTGTGATGGTCTCCACGGCTTCACGCTGTTCTTCAGTCATTTCACCAAGGCGAGCGCCAAGACGCTCAAGTTCTGCGGTACGAATTCCTTCAACAACTTCGCGAAGTTGTGCAACCAATGGCGCAGCTTGCCGTTGCGCCTGGTCTTGTGCGAAACGTTCCACCTCGGCCTCGATAATGGTACGAACTTGTCCCACTTCAGCAGCACGTTGTTCAAGGCCACGCTGTGCCCACTCGCTGAGGTGATCAAGGTCGCGCAAGGTAACACCTTGAAGATCAGCAACCTTGTTGTCTACGTCACGAGGCAATGCGATGTCAACAATCAAGAGAGGTGAATCAATTCCGTTTCGTGCACGCTGCAACATGTCGTGATTAATGATTGTGTTTCCTGCGCCGGTACACGCAACAACAACATCGGCACCAGATAATTCAGTTTCAAGATTTTCAAACTTTGAAACGCGTGCGCCAACTTTTTCCGCCAGTGCCTCACCACGAGATTCTGTGCGGTTAATAACTGTGACGTGCTCTGCACCTTCGCGTGCAAGTGCGCTCGCAACACCTTCACCCATCTCGCCAGCGCCAACAACAAGAACATGCTTGCCCGAGATTGAGCCAATGATGTCTTCTGCCATCTCTACTGCTGCGTGTGAGACAGATGCAGTGGAACGACTGATTGCTGTTTCTGTACGCGCGCGCTTACCTACTTCAAGGGCATAACGGAATAACAAATTCAAGGTGTTTCGCGATGCACCTTCAGCCATGGCGATTTCCCATGCATTGCGAACTTGACCAATAATTTCACTCTCACCAAGCACCGCAGAGTCGAGACCGGATGCAACCTCAAACAAATGCTTGATGGCTTCTTCGTCCCATTGGCTGTACAAGTGTGGCGTCACTTCGTCGGCGTCAAAACCGCTGGTCTCACACAAGAAGTTTTGAATCTCGTCATATGCACCATGGAAGCGCTCAACAACTGCATACACCTCAGTGCGGTTGCATGTTGACAACACAACCGCTTCGCGGATGTCATCGCGCATTGACAAGGTGCGCAATGCGTTTGGCATCGTTGCCTCAGAAATCATCACCTTCTCAAGAAAGGCCACGGGCCCAGTGCGGTGATTGACGCCAATAACAACGATGGACATAACGACCTATGCGCTCACGGCACTTGTGGTGTTGTCGACAGGCGCAGAACCGTTGCTCGTATTGCGACACTGTTCGTAGTAACTAAGAATTTGTAATTCGAGTGCGAGATCAACCTTGCGAACATTCACACCCTCTGGCACTGTGAGCACAGTCGGTGCAAAGTTCATGATGGATCCAACACCAGCGCGCACCAACGCCTCAGCTGCTTCTTGCGCATGCTGAGCGGGCGTTGCGATAATGCCGATGCTGACCGACTTCGCCTGAACGATGGCAGAAAGTTCGTCAGCATGTGTGACACGGACTCCACCAACAAGGCTTCCGATTTTTGAAACGTCTTTATCCACGACACCAACGATGTGAAAACCACGCTCGGAAATTCCGGTGAAGTTGGCAAGTGCTTGGCCCAAGTTGCCAGCGCCAACGATGACGACAGGCCAAGACTGGTTAAGTCCGAGTTCGCGCTGAATCTGATATGTCAGGAACTGCACGTCGTATCCGACGCCGCGGGTGCCATAGGTACCGAGATACGAAAGGTCCTTGCGAACCTTTGCTGCATTCACAGCAGCTAATTCAGCTAGCTGTTCGCTCGATACTCCGGCCACGTTGTCGGCTGCAAGGTCAACAAGGATGCGCAGATAGACAGGGAGGCGGCCCAAGGCAGCCTCGGGGATTTTGCGGCGGGGGGTGTCCGACATCGGCTTTCACGCTATTCCTTCGTGCACACATTCACGAAGTCCGTTCGCCCCCGCCTAGCCTTTACCAGCGTGACCTTCAACACGGCTTTGGCCGCCGCCTCCGCCATCATTGCCCTGGCATTCGGTCTGAGCACCCTTGATCGCTGGCTTCGCCGTCGCCGACCCCATGAATTGGCCTGGACCATTGCCATGGGGCTTTTCCTGGTCGCAGCTCTCTCTCTTTGGTGGGCTGAAGGTCATGGATGGAGCACCGTGTCGTTCCGTATGTTCTTCACCTTCGGCGCCATCGTCAATGTTCCATGGCTGGCGTTGGGCACCGTTTTCCTGCTGGCCGGTCCTCGGGCAGGACGGGCGACGACTCGCGGTCTTCTTGTGTTCAGTGGGTTTGCAGCTGGAGTAATTTTCACAGCGCCCCTTCATGGCACCATCGACCCCCACACCCTTCCCACGGGCAGCGAGCACTTTGATGCCCTCCCCCGCATTCTCGCCGCGGTGGGTTCTTCCATCCCCGCCCTCGTCATTTTCGTCGGCGCTGCATGGTCGGCATGGCGCGTCCTTCGTGGGGGAAATCCTGCACTCACCTCTGCGGCATCACGTCAGGTTCGCTCTGCACGACTACTCGCTTTGGGAAATATCTTCATCGCAGCCGGCGCCGCCATCTTGTCGGCCAGTGGTGCGTTCTCTGGCCGCTTAGGCGCTGACCGAGCATTCGCCACCACATTGCTCGTGGGAATCACGGTGTTGTTTGCTGGATTCCTCGTGGCAAGTAACGCCACGCACGGAACTAGCGCAGTGCGAAGCGCTGCACCTTCCCGCTGATATTGCGAGGAAGTGAATCCACGAAGAGCACCTTCGATGGACACTTGTAGCGTGCCAATTTCGTGCGGCAATAATCGATGATGGCATCTTCATCAAGATGCACCCCGTTACGAGACACCACGTATGCGCGCACTGCTTCACCGGTATGCGGATGATCTGTACCGACGACTGCAACTTCTGCAACATCAGGGTGCGCTGACAACACACCTTCTACTTCTGCAGGGAACACGTTGAAGCCAGACACGATGATGAGATCCTTTGCGCGGTCCACCATGTAGAGATGACCTTGATCATCAACGACTGCAATGTCGCCGGTGCGCAACCAACCATCACGGGTCAGTACGCGAGCTGTCGCTTCGGGGTCATCGAGGTATCCCGCAAAAATGTTTTCTCCGCGAATCCAAATCTCTCCGCTATCGCCCATCAACACATCGCCACCGTTTTCATCAACGATGCGAAGTTCGATTCCTGGCACTGGTCGACCAATCGAACCAGGCAACCATTCAAGACCAATCGATGTTGTAACAACAGGTGATGCTTCGGTGAGGCCATAGCCCTCAAACACCTGCAAACCGAACCGTGCGCTGAGTGAATGGGCGATTTGCTCGGGCAACTTGGCCGCACCTGAAAGCGCAATGCGTACATTCTTGAATCCGTCGGGTGTTGGATGATCGAGTTGCGCCAATGCCATCCACATGCTGGGCGCACCAGGAACAACTGTGATGTTTCTTTCAGCAATTGTTTCCATCGTTGAGACTGGATCAAAGCGCTGCACAAGAACTACACAGCCGCCGCCCGCCAATGTTGTGCCGATGACAACATTGAGTCCAAAGATGTGAAACAAGGGCAACAAACCGAGGGTGACATCGTCAGGGCCAATGTGTTCAGCGATATTGGTCTGACGAATGTTTGTCAACAAGTTGTTGTGCGTCAGCACTGCAGCCTTCGGTGAACCTGCAGTGCCACTAGTGAACATGTAGGCAGCTGGATGCGTCGCTTCCACTTCAACAATCGGTCCTGGTGGGCCATGTAAGAACTCATCAATGGTGAGTGCACCATCAATGGAGTGACCTTCGGTTGAAATAACGATGCGTACAGCTGAAGTAGTGATGGAAGGAATTTGCGACCACGTTGCAGCGGCTGATGGTTCAATCACCACTGCAGTTGGCTTCACCACATTGAGTTCGCTCTCAATTTCCGGAGCCGGACTTGTGGGGTTCAATGGAGAAACGATTGCGCCGATACCAACGGCAGCAAGATATGAAACAACGAAGTATCGGCTGTTGCCGCACAACAACGCAACAACATCACCTTTTGTGACACCAAGTCGCGTGAGTTCACCACGCATCGATGCGACTTGTGAACGAAGTGCTGCGTAGGTCGTTGGGCGACCGCGGCTGATGAGAGCAACAGAGTCGTCTGCATGACCCTCGATGATGTGCGAAAGGTTCATGGACATCGTGACGCCTACTTCAACATCAAGAGGTTGATAATGCCCGCGGCCATGATGGTGACGATGAGCAATGCAATGGTGAGGGTGGTGGCGGGGCGCACGAGACGAACCCTACTTCCCTAACCGAAGGGTCACAGACGAGGTCGTGGTCCCACCATCGCCCGCAAAGACAAGAACTGCATCACCGGCTTCCAAGCGCAATGCTTCTGCAGCAGATCCACGGTCGACGCACAGCGCGACCATGCCGTAAGAATCGATAACGGCACCGATTGCGCCCCCGTCGATGTCGGCGTAATGCGAGACAACACGCGCACTGCGCACGTCTTCGCCCATCACCAGTTTGAGTACAGAGCCATACGGCGCAACATCATCGGGGCCAACATTGAGTTGGCAGTTGCCAAACCCGTCGACCCAGGTGACTTCACAACGCATGCCATCCCCATGTGCAGGATGCGACTCATCGCTCGGCACAGGAACAAGCCCTGGCATCACACTCGCTGTGTCGATTTCCTGTCCGACTTCCTCAATCGCGCCGCCGTTTGCGAGGAACGCGGCAACAGGAGCGAAAATATCGCGCCCAGCAAACGTGGTTCCGGGTGCTTCCAAATGCAGGTCTGTATTGGTTAATTCGAATGCGCGATCTGCTCCACCGGCCATCGCAACACCAGAACCAAGCAGCCCATTGTCGGGGCCTAAAAAGATGCCACGTCCTCCGGCAACCTCAACTGCAATCGCGCGACGCGACGAACCAACACCTGGGTCAACAACAGCGATGATGATGCCAGGTGGTACGTATTGCACTGCACGAGCTAACGCGAGCGAACCTGCGCGCACATCGAATGCAGGAACACCGTGAGTGAGATCTGTAATGCGCACGTGTGGTGCCATGTCAATGAGGACGCTCTTCAAGACGCCGACGAACTCATCGTTCAGTCCGTAATCGGTGAGGAGTGACACGTGGTTGTGCATTGCGTCAGAGTAAACGAAAAGGGCCGGTGCCAACCCCCCGACGGCACCGGCCCTTTCGGCGCTGCCCTTTTCGGGGCGCGACTCCCGGTGGTGGTTTCCCAGCACTGGTGACCTGTGTCACAGAGACTACACCCCGCATTTAGAGAAATGGAAAATCCTCAGAGGGATTTTTTTATTTGTTGGCGTTGCCCATTTCGGCGCTGCGAGCCACTGCTGCACGCACCACTTTGTTCACAGTTTCACGAAGTCCTGCTGCCTCGAATTGGGCAAGGCCAGCAGCGGTGGTTCCGTTGGGCGAGGTGACACGTTCACGCAAGGTTGCGGGGCTCTCATCAGAGTCCGCTAACAAGATGCCTGCACCGCGAAACAGTTGGCGCACAAGGGTATTAGCAACATCTTCGGGCAACCCTTCTGCCAGTGCTGCACTCAACATTGCCTCTGCCATGAGGAAGATGTAGCCCGGCCCCGATCCAGCAACAGCGGTCACCGCGTCCATCTGCGATTCAGGAACTCGCACCACAACGCCAACAGCAGAGAGAACAGATTCGGCCCATACATAGTCATCTTCTGAGCATGTGCTGCTTCCGCAAATAGCGGTGACGCCTTCTCGCACTAACGCGGGCGTGTTCGGCATTGCGCGAACAACAGCAGTCGTCGCACCCGCCGAGGACTGCAATGTTGCCAAAGAGACTCCGGCGGCAATCGACAACACACGCGAGATGCCTACTGCCGAAGCTTGCTTACAGACTGCTGCGGCATCGCCAGGCTTGACAGCAATCAAAGCACCCTCAGCAGCCACAATCACCTCGCTCGTACGAACGCCGAATTGCGACTCCAATGCCGCGCGCTTCATTGCGTCAAGTTCGACAACAGTGATGGACGATGCCACCCACCCACCATTCACAAGACCACCGACTAATGCAGTTCCCATGTTTCCGCCACCGATAATGACGAGTCGGGCAGTTCCTAAAGACATGTACTGAGACTAATGGTGCAACTAGTCGAGCAACTGATGAGTTAGGTGTGGGTTGCCGGGGCGGAGGTGGCTTCCCCGACCATCTCAACCCCGGCGCAGCCATGTGCGCGGGAGAATAATGAAAGTGGCAGGCAGTTATTCAGCGAAACGACTTGCAAAACCAATGCGAATGATGATCGGGAAAATGCGCTCGACCGTGGCGTACAACGTGCCAATCACTCGGTCAAGTTCCTCTTCATCCACCAAACGCAAAGGCATTTCGCCTCTGAGAAACATTGCGTCCTCAATGCCAATAGAGAAATGAGCGCCCACGAGGGATTCATTGCGACGAAGAAGATGCTCGTACAGCTGCTCAGCATTCTCCTCTGGTGCAGGCATCACATATGTTTCGTACTTCAACGTGCGTTGGCCAAGCGTGAGCCACACAGTGGTGAACTCTTTCTCTTCGCCACGCATGCGCACATACCAACGACGCTCACCGATTTCTCCGCGATCAATGGCCACGATGGTTTCATTGCGCTGCTTCATATCGAGCAACCAACCAGTGATGGCGCCTTCTAAAGAATCAAGATCGTGGATGCCAAAAAGTTCACTCATGGTTACTTGCACACCACTCGGTCGCGAGATGTGAGGTCGGCATAGGCGCGACGCAAACGTGCGGCGGCAAAGCTCCATGTGTAGCCCTTTGCACGTTCCGCTGCAGCAACCGACATCCGAGCTGCTAGCGCAGGATCATCAAGAATTTGTGCGATGTGCTTTGCGAAGACTTCTGGCAAACGATCTGCAACGAGGAAACCAGTGCGACCATGTTCAACAATGGTGAGCAATCCGCCTACTGCATTTGCGATAACAGGTGTTCCACAAGCAGCTGCTTCAAGCGCAACGAGACCAAAACTTTCACTACGGCTGGGCACCAAGACAACATCAGCTGCGCGGTAATACGTGGACAACATGTGATGTTGTTGAGGCTCAACAAAGCGCACCTGGCTTTCCAAACCGTATTGCTGAATCAACGAGTAAACATTGGCTAATTCAGCTTCACCTTCGGCGCCACTTGCGCCACCAACGATGAGCAATTGTGCATCTCTACGATGTAAAGCCGCCAATGACTTCACCGCAACATCTGCACCTTTCAACGGCTGAATGCGACCAACGAACAACAACACAGGTCCATCACCAAGTTCAAGTGCCTTACGTGCACCGCGCATGTCACCTGGCGCGAAGAATGCATGTTCAACACCAGGCGCAACAATTTCAATTGACCCGGGCGGGTTGCCGTAGAGGTCGATGAACTGGCGCTCTTCTTCTGTGCAGCTCACACAGATGGCATCCGAGCAACCGATGACTTCGGCCTCAGAACGCTCACGCAATTCAGATTCAGGGTCTCCCCCCAGTGCCTTGACACGAGCAAACGTGTGGAAGGTGCTAACAAGCGGAACATTCAGTTCATGCTTCAGCGTGTGACCACTGAGCCCACTCAGCCAATAGTTCGCATGAATGATGTCGGTGCCGCCGTGTGCATTGATGTGCTGAAGAACACCGTCGGTGAACTCGGGGACAATGTCGAACATGTTGTCTTTTGGCATGTCGACTGCACCGGCAGGAATGTGTACAACCTTGTGATTTGGCTCAACGACAATCTCACGCGGAAGATCTGCGCTGTGTGCACGTGTATAGGTGGTGCAGTCAACGCCTGCGTGCGCAAGAGCGGAAACAAGTTCACGCACATAGACATTCATTCCGCCACCGTCGCCAACGCCTGGCTGAGCCAGTGGCGAGGTGTGAAGCGAGAGAATGGCAACACGACGCATGCTCAATGAAACCTATCTAGGGGCGTCTGGATTCCCCTCGTTGGAGGTTCCCACGTCGTTCGTCGTTTCGGGCTCATTGCTGCCTACAAATGAGCGATACACAGACAAAAGACTCAACTTCTGTTCTGCGCTGAGTTTTGCGTCGGCATTGATCGCTTCGGCAACAGAGCTGATCTCAGGAACGCTGCCATCAAGGATTCCCGCACGCACATAGAGGGTCTCAGAGGAAATCTCTAATGCCCGAGCAATTTGTTGCAGAATGTCTGCCGATGGCCGGCGAATGCCGCGCTCGATCTGCGATAAGTATGGATTCGATACGCCGGCTGAGCGAGCAAGATCACGAATACTTTTCTGAGCTGTTTCTCGTTGCAGACGAATGAACTCACCCACATCGTGCAACGCTTCGCTCGGCTTCATTGCCATGAGTTCAGTTGTCCTTTACGATGGAACCCGCTCCACCTTCACGCACGCGACGGACAAGTTCTGCAGTGAGCGCATCAATCTTTTCAAACAAGTCGTGACGTTGACCAGAGCAGGACTTTTCAAACATGCCGAGAGCACCCGCAAGTTCATCAAGTGACTTGTCGTCAATGTTTTCCATTGACTCGAATTGGTAGTGCTCGCACAACTGATCAAGTTCAAGAACTAATGGATGGTCGGCAGGAACATTTGTCTCACGCGGCGGACGTGCACTGCCACCACCATGTTGCTGACCAAAGACATCAGCAAGTCGATCAGCCAACGAACCCACTGGTGTTTCCGTACCGCTTGCACGGCGGCGCTGTTCATCCTGCACTAAATCAAGACGACCCTGCGCGAGGCGACGCACGAATGAGATGGCATCTTCTTCGCCCTGCAATGCATTTCTCTGCGCACGAATGTCAGCGAGAGTGAATTGTTCGTCTGCCATCACATGCCTCCAGAAACGGGCGGAAGTACCGCTACCTCATCTTTATCGGTGACCGCGTGTGCACGTGGCACCTCTTCACCGTTGACCCACACTTTGCTCATGTTCACCACTGCTGCGAAGGTGTCGCCATATTCAGCAATTGCGGCCTGGATGACTTCATCCACCGAGGACCCAGGGAACGTGGTAGTTCCGGTGCCGGCCGCCTCTCGGGCTTGAGCAAAGAGTCGAAGAATGGCCACGTGCCGATGGTAACCCCTTCAACGAAGGGTGATGCCTGGCCCACCCTCTTCAAATGTTCCGATCTCTGTCCAAAGCCCTGAGGCCACCAAATCTGCAGCGAACGATTCGGTCACAGCAGCCAACAAGCCCCCCGAGGTTTGCGGATCCATACACAATGCAACATGTGCATCATCTGCAGTGTTCGTCAAGTGGTCACCCACGTATGCCCGGTTGCGTGGATCGCCACCTGTGCGATGTCCTGCACGTGCAATCTCCAAAGCTCCGGGATACAACGGCAGCGAATCAGTTGCGATGTTGAGGGTCACGCCTGATCGCTCCGCAATTTCCCAACCATGACCTGCAAGTCCGTAGCCCGTTACATCGGTAACGGCATGAACGTTTTGTCGATGTACTTGCAATGACTCCGCAGCGGCTCTGTTCAGCTTGCGCATACCTGCAATGGCAATTCGTTTGTTTGGGTCTGAACCTTGTGCAGTGACCAAACCAGTTCCCAGAGGCTTTGACAACACAGCAATATCTCCTGGTTGTGCTCCTCCTTTACGGAAGATGTGAGATGGATCAACGACACCTTGCACGGCCAATCCAAAGATGGGTTCAGGATTTCGAATGGTGTGTCCACCGGCGATAGTGCCACCAGCTGCAGAAACAGTCTCTGACGCAGCGGCAAAGATCGCAGCAATCACGTCCGATGGAAGTTCCTCTGGGAATGCTGCGATGTTCACGGCCAACACGACTCGTCCACCCATCGCAAACACATCGCTACATGCATTAGCTGCAGCAATTGCTCCAAAGTCAGCTGGGTCGTCCACCAAGGGCGGAAAGAAATCCGTCGTGCTCACCAACGCGAGATCGGGAGTCAACTGATACACCGCCGCATCATCAAAAGGTGCAAGTCCCACTAATAGAGAGGTATCAAAACCAATGGGCATGTCTTTGACCATTCCGGCCAACAGTGATGCACCCCATTTGGCGGCGCATCCGCCGCATGAAGTCCACTCTGTGAGTTTGACGGGCGCGTTATCTGCCATGGTTCGCAAACTACTAGGTTGACCACGTGACGACTCCGACGACACGCCCTCCCTCTGTTGACTCAATTGCACGTCAACTGTCGAAGACGAGTCCTCTTCCGCATTCTCTTTTGGTGGACTGTGCCCGACGAGCTGTTGCGCAATCACCAACTGATGCCATCGCAACTGCCGAACAACTTGCCTTAGAACTTTCCACCGCACTCTTGACAGATGTTGTGAATGCGACAGGCGTGTTGTTACACACCAATTTGGGTCGTGCGCCACTTGCCCACACCATCGCGGCTCGCCCGAGCAACATTGAATTCAATCTCACCACTGGCGAACGTGGTTCGCGTCAAACCGCAATCTCTCAGTTGGTGTCGTCGTTGATTGGTGCTGAGGCAGCCATCGTGGTGAACAACAATGCTGCGGCCGTCATGTTGGTCCTTGCTGCTCTTGCACAGGGTCGTGATGTTGCTGTATCGCGAGGAGAGAGTGTTGAGATCGGTGGAGGCTTCCGTATTCCTGATGTGATGGAACAGTCTGGTGCCCACCTCGTTGATGTCGGAACTACTAATCGCACAAGATTGCGTGATTACGCAAAGGCGATTGATAACAAGCGACACGATGTTGCGCTCATCATGAAGATTCACCCATCAAACTTCGCTATCGAAGGCTTCACTGAATCAACAACTGTGGAACAACTTGCAACACTGTCGGTACCTGTGGTGTCGGACATCGGTTCAGGTCTTCTTGATAACACTGCACCGTGGCTGCATGGTCATACGCAAACTGTCCCATCGTGGCTGGTCAACGAGCCAGCAGCAAAGCAGGCGCTTGCCGATGGCGCATCACTAGTCACATTTAGTGGCGACAAACTTTTGGGTGGTCCACAGTGCGGCATCATTGCTGGACGTGCCGATTTAGTAGCTGCCTGTGCTGCACACCCACTCATGCGTGCACTTCGCCCTGGCGCACACACCATGATGATGTTGCAACAGGTGTTGCTTTCGTATGCCGCTCGCACTGTGTGCACTGAATTACCTTTCTGGAAAATGGTCACTGTCCCTCTGTCGGACTTGCGCTCTCGTGCTGAAAACATTGTTCTGTCGACAGGAGTTGGCAGTGTCGTCGAGATTGATTCATTGATTGGTGCAGGTTCAGCGCCAGGAAGCACAATCGCGTCAGTTGGTGTTTCGATACCTGGCGACGTGCGCGCCAACCTTCGTTCACATTCAATACCTGTGATTGCTCGGACTCTTGGCAACAACACATACATCGACATGCGCAGCATCTCACCTGATGACGACCACATCATTGTGCAGGCCATCTCTCACCTGAAGTAACGATGACTGTTATCGCTACCGCCGGACATGTTGATCACGGCAAGTCATCACTAGTGATGGCGCTGACAGGGACTGATCCCGATCGGTTAGCGGAAGAGAAGCGTCGTGGAATGACGATTGATCTTGGATTCGCTCACACTGACACCCTGAGTTTCATTGATGTTCCCGGCCACATTGACTTTCTCAACACGATGGTTGCAGGTGTGCATGGCGTAGACATTGCTTTGCTTGTCATTGACGCTCTTGAAGGCTGGAAGCCACAAACTTTTGAGCATCTTGACATTTTGATGCTCATGCACGTTCGCCACATTGTGGTTGCAATCACAAAAGCAGATGCTTCTACTAGCGAGGCAATTGCATCTCTAACTTCTTTCACGAAAACAGAGTTCACCTCCCGCGGCATTAATGCTCACGACATCATCATCACCTCAGCACACACTGGGCTCGGTACTGAAGAACTTCGTCACGTTCTCACCGCGCTCACGGCTCAAGTATCAGAGACGGACTCATTTTCTCCGACTCGATTGTTCGTGGATCGTGTATTCACGATTGCTGGTTCAGGAACAGTTGTCACCGGAACATTGGGTGAGGCCGACATTTACATTGGTGAAGAACTCATCGTTGCCCGCACTCAAAAATCCACCAAAGTGAGAAGCATCCAACAACACGGAGCTTCTAGAAAACGCGCACTTCCGCGCACTCGATGTGCGATCAATGTCTCAAGTCTCAGCACCGACGACATTCATCGTGGTGATGTTCTGATCACAGCGGACACTTGGCATATGACTGAAGTTTTTGATTGTTCCGTCGAACAATCATTCAGCACTCTTGACCCGCATGGCACACACAGGTCGTTACGCAACGGCGGCGGCTACACGTTGCACATCGGAACTACTCGTCGAGCTGCATCTGTTCGCTTCCTCAACAACGGCACAACATCAATGCGCATCCGTTTCACTGGTGCACTTCCACTCATCCCGGGCGACAGATTTCTCTTACGTCGAACAGGTGACGGCATCACAGTGGCTGGAGGTTCCATCCTTGATGTCAATCCCATCGTGCGCACCACTCGTGCAATTCCAGATGGAACTCTTGATTCCATTTTGGAACACCATGGATGGCTCACGCTTGCGGAGGCGCAGCAGTTAGTGGGGACAGTTCTTACTCCTGTTGTTGGGGCTTGGATAGCCTCAGAGAAAACCGTTCGGACAACCACAGAGTCGCTGTTGCAGCTCCTGCAGAACAAACAAGAAATAGATATCTCACAATTGCAACCGTGGGAACGAGATCTCATTGCCACTCTTCCTTATGTCACCATTTCTCAAAGTGTCGCCACTACCGGAGTAGCTAATCCGTTGCTGTCTCATCCATATGTTCAACTATTTCTTTCGGCAGGAATACTCACCCCGGAAACGAAGACCCTCGATAGAGACATCATTCGCCGGCTCACACATGAGGGCATCATTTTTGAACACGACAACATCGCGTTCCATGTCGACTCTATCCATCAACTTCGTCCGACGCTGGAAGGCCTCTGGAAAGAGAATCCACATGGATTCACTGTGGGTCACTTGCGCGAGACCTTAAACATCACCCGTAAGCACGCAGTTCCTCTGGCGACATGTCTTGACAAGGTCGGACTCACGAAACGCCTTGGTGATATGCGTATTCCTGGACCAATCTGGTGATGGCGGAGGCGGACGGGAATCGAACCCGCCAGACAGGGGTTGCCTGTCTCG
>CALBSD010000030.1 GCA_937927625.1 uncultured Actinomycetes bacterium
TTGCGATAAATTTCGCGACTGGTGTGTGGACGATGTGATGAGTGCTGCAACCACAAAGTCACAGGTCGGATGTGCGACATCATCGGAAAAGCGACGGAGTGCATCTTCAAAGGTTCCATATCGAAGCGATGCCACTAAACGTTGGACTGGTTCCGCCAATATTCGCGGGCAATGATTTTCAGTGGCAATGATCGCCTGTTCAAGTCCGGCGGCTGATGAGATTGTGTCTCGCAAACTTTCCGTCCACGAAGCAATTGCTTCCACCAATGCCCGTTGATCATCAGCTTGTCGACCTAGGTGCGAACCCATTTTCATCTCAGGCCCAGCTCATTTCACGTACAGATGAGAATCCATAATGTGTAAGCAATTCCGCAGTGTTTGTTCGGAGTGAAACAAACTGATTCCCTCGATTGCGGAAGTTATAAATCTCATTTGAAACAATCGTGATTCCTTCTGTGTCAACTACTTCGTGAATGGACATCACTCTGCGGGTGTTCTCGACCATCTCGATATGAACAACGAGATGAATCGCACTTCCTATAAGAAGATTCACCGTGTCACTGGGGAGCGCCGCGCCCGACATCGCAACGTATGCCAACAACTTTGGGAAAACCGTGCGAGCACTATCGGCATGCAAAGTACACATTGAGCCGTTATTGCCTTGGCTCATTGCCAGCAACATGGGAAACGCTTCAGCCCCACGAACTTCGCCGACTACAACTCTGTCTGGGTCCATTCGAAGCGCCATGCGAGTGAGATCCACCATTGTGATCTCACCATTTCCTTCCATATTGGCCCCACGCGCCTGAAGCGCATCGTGATCAGGGTGAACATCTTCAAAATGCTCGATGCCCAACTCGAATGCATCCTCAATTGTCACGATGCGTTCTTGTCGTGGAATTTCATTCATCAATGCACGCAAGAGAGTGGTTTTTCCAGATCCGGTTCCTCCGGCAATCACGATGTTTCTCTTTGCTCGCACTGCCGATGCAAGAAACTGTGCAACTTGATTGGTGAGAAGTTCTCTTTCCACCAACTGAGCAAGATTTGAGATTTCAAATCGATGACGGCGAATGATCAGCGATGGATGTGATGTCACCTCCATCGCGGCGAAGAGACGTGAACCGTCAGGAAGTTGAAGATTGAGTTCTGGATGCGAGGGGTCAAACCTCTGTTCACGGTGTCCCATTCGCGTTGCAATACGGCGAATCAAATCCACCAATTCACTATCTGTATTTACAATCGGTGGATGTTGAACCCTTTCGCCACTGCGCTTCTTGATCCAGACGGGTTTGTTGCCTCGAATATGAATATCGGAAATGTCATCGTCTTCTAACAGAGGTTCCAATCGGCCAAGACCCAGAACCTGTGCAATCGCTTCTTCGATGAGTGCTCGGTCATCGTGTTCTGGAATTCCGCCGAATCCCCACGCATCTACATCACGAGCTTTCGCCAACATATTTGTTGCCGTGTACCTGGCAAGTTGGCGTTCTTCATCAACTGTTGGTGCAGCTAGATCTTCATTGTGGCGACGGACACGATCATCGGCCAATGCACTTGCAATCGTTCCTGCAATTTCAGTCACCGAAGGCGAAGGAGAACTCATGGCTTTGCCTCATGAACAATCGCAATGTGAATTGGGCCAGATGCGGAGATTGCAACTGCGACGGACTCTGGACCTCGCACTGTCACAACCGAACGACCGCCAATATCCGATGGGCCACTTATTGACTGCACAACCGTTTCTTCTTCAAGTCGACGAGTGGTGCCGGTGCCGTCGCTGCTTGGCGAGACGATGATTCGAACTTGGTCACCAACTTCAACATGTGGTGGAAATGAACCTTCTTCCAATGCAAGAGGTATGAGAGCTTGTCCACTCGGCAGTTCACCTTCAACAGGTGATTTCGCCACGGGCACTGTCATGACCGATGAAGTTTGCTGTACCCGTGAACCCAACAAGACAAACAGCACCGCAATTACTGCAAGAAAAGCAGCTGCTCCAACCAGAAGCTCAATTCGTACTTTTCGCGGGGTGACTGCTGAGACCGGAGACTGAGAGTTCTGACGAAGAGCGTTGAGCCGATCATGACTGGTACTTGGGCCAAGACCTGTGGGGACTTCTGGCATGGGTATCTCCCTTTCGTTTCACACCTGCCACTTATGTGTGGGCGGGGAACGTACGGAAGGCAGATGACTAATGCCAGTCGCCTACAACCTGTCAAGTCACCCCGTAGCCTCTAACCCATGAGTCAGGTACCCGAGACGCTCCCCGCATCGAATGATCCGTGCTGGTGTGGCAGCGGCCGCAAATACAAGCGTTGTTGCAAGGGCACTGAAGGTCGTATCAAGCCAGGCATCATCAGCCCAATGCGTTACGTACCCGACACGATCGGTAAGCCGCCGTATGCAGAAACTGGAGTTCCACCACGTAACGATGAATCACGTGTGAAGTCACCAGAGATCATCGAGCGCATGCGTGTTGCTGGTGTTGCTGCTGCAGAAATTCTTCGTCGTGCCGGCGAGATGGTTCGCCCCGGTATTACCACCGATGAGATCGACATCTTTGTGCATGACCTCACGATTGAAATGGGTGGCTATCCAAGTCCGCTGAATTATCACGGTTATCCAAAGAGCGTGTGCACCAGCGTGAACGAAGTGATCTGTCACGGCATTCCTGATAACCGCGTGTTGGAAGATGGCGACATCGTCAATCTCGACGTCACTATTTATTTGAACGGTGTTCATGGCGACACCAATGCAACGTTCGCAGTCGGAAACACTTCAGATGCAGACAAGAACCTCATGAAGGTGACTGAAGAATGCATGTGGTACGGCATTGAAGCTGTGAAGCCTGGTGTTCCACTCAATGAAATCGGTCGCGCAATTGAAGTGCACGCAAAGAAGCACAAGTACGGCGTTGTTCGTGCATTCATCGGACATGGCATTGGTGAGAACTTCCACACCGATATTCAGGTGCTGCACTATTACGACCCTCGCAACACGATGGTGTTACGCGAAGGAATGACCTTCACCATTGAGCCAATGATTACGGCAAGTGGTGAGTCACGCCACAAGATGTGGGACGACGATTGGACCGCTGTGACTGCAGATGGCAGCCGTACCGCCCAGTACGAGCACACTTTGGTTGTTACCGCTGATGGTTATGAGATTCTCACGGGCGGAAATGGCGCTGTATCGCCTTCCGCACCTTGGAAACGCTGACCTTTTACTCGTAGCGTTCTCATCGTGATCGATTCCCCTAACTCGGCTCGCTACTTGGCGTTTGGCCGCGACGAATGGGCAGACCTTCGTGCTGCAACACC
>CALBSD010000031.1 GCA_937927625.1 uncultured Actinomycetes bacterium
TCTGGTTCTTCGGTGCCGTTCAAGACGAAGGTGTTCGTCATGCGCACCATTGGCAGGTGCTGATAGCTCTGACGACGTCCATTGCCGCTTGGCGCACGACCATCGTTACGCGAGCGAATGTGATCCCACATGTAATCGGTGAGCACGCCATTCTCAATCAGAACATTGCGCTGGCTCTTGTGGCCTTCGTCGTCGATTCCGATGGCGCCCCACTCGCGACTCATTGTTCCGTCGTCCACCAAAGTGACGAGCGGTGACGCCACTTGTTCACCGACACGGTTTGCGTAGACCGATGCACCGCGAGCAACAAGGTCAGCTTCTAAACCGTGACCGCATGCTTCGTGGAACAACACTCCGCCACTGCCGCATTTGATGACAACTGGCATCGCGCCACTTGGCGCAGGCCGAGCACGCAACTTGGTGACGGCTTGACGTGCCGCACGCTGAGCAAGTTCTTCAATGCTTTCTTCGTCGAACAATTCAAAGCCAATGGTGTACCCAACAGAGTCGTATCCGGTCTGCATGCCGGTGTCACCGTCAGCCACTGTGCTGACTCGGAAGATAGTGCGTACTTGTTCGTCTGTCGCCAAAACGCCATCGCTGTTTGCCACAAGAATGCGGCGTGTTGCGTCGCTGTATCCAGCAGATACCTGCACGATGCTTTGGTCGATGCCGCGCGCAACATCATTTGCAATCATCAACAGCTCAACCTTGCGAGCCTTCGGTACTGATGTTGGCAAGATGCGAACGTTATTCACCTGCTGACGAGCAACATTGCCCAACGACACCGTGTGTACTTGACCATCGCCTGTCGACGCCGCAGCGGCGGCCGCTTCCGCAGCGGCGAGCAAACCCTTTTCACTGAGGTCGGCTGTGTATGCGAAACCCGTGGTGTCGCCATTAATGACACGAATACCTGCACCGCTGTCACGACTGCTGTTAACGGCTTCCACCTTGCCGTCATCGAGGCTGGCGCCCATGTTGCGCTTGTCCTCAATAAATACTTCGGAAAAGCCAGCTCCGGTGGAGCGACCTTTCGCCAACACCCGCGACAAAACTGCGGAATCAAACTCTTGGGACAGATCAACAAGGCTCACGGCTGACAGCCTACTGATGGGCTCTGCGTCTGTCGGCGGGTCCTAGTGTGGAGGCAGATGAATGAGGCCACCCCCACCCAAACACCCGAAGAGGTGCGCGAACACCACACTCGGTGGTGGAAAGAGGCCCTCATCATGGGCACCTTTTATTTCCTCTATTCAATGACCCGCAACAAATTCGGGTCGGTGCATGTGCATGGCGCAGACATTCCGTTGCGTGCCTTTCACAATGCGATGAAAGTCATTCGCGTGGAACGTGCGTTGGGTCTTTTCCACGAAGAGTCCATCCAGCAGTGGTTCCTCCCCTACAAAGGGCTCATCCAGGCACTCAACACGTATTACGGCACGGCGCACTTCGCTGTCACTGTTGGTGTGTTCTTTATTCTCTTCCGCCGCCGCAAAGACGTGTTCCCCATCTTCCGCAACGCTCTTGCGTGCATGACGGGGCTGGCGATCCTTGGTTTCTCGTTCTTCCCACTGATGCCACCACGTTTGCTCGACGCCCCATGCCCATCGGTCTCGCAGCCTCATCAATACGGCGGCGCGTGCATCCCCACGGAATTGCGCAACTACAACGGTGCGACATCTTTCGGATTCACCGACACGCTTGATGAATACGGCGGCCCCTGGGACTTCAACTCTGGCGGAATCGCGCAAGCATCAAATCAGTACGCCGCAATGCCATCGCTTCACATCGGTTGGGCGTCATGGTGTGCATTTGGCATTTGGCCACTTGCACGCAAGAAGTGGATCCGTGCAGCAGTGTTGCTGTATCCCGCCCTCACGTTGTTCACCATCGTTGTGACCGCGAACCATTACTGGTTCGACGGCATCGGCGGTCTTGTTGTTCTCAGCATCGGATTCATCGTTGGCAACGCAGTGCACAACTGGAACCAACGGCGCCTCGATGCAAAGTTTGAAGCTTCAAAATCGCATCACCCTTCACAGAGCGCAACTATTTAGAAGCTGTGATAGCCGCCGTCAATCGTGATGACATCGCCAGTGTGATACTTGCTTGCATCACTTGCTAAGTACGCAGCAATACCACTGAAGTCATCGGGGTCTCCCCACCTGCGCATCGGCACGCGCGGCAACACTTTCTCTGCAAACTTGTCCCAGCCCAATGCAGGTGCAGTCATCTCGCTCATGATCCAGCCGGGCAAAACTGCGTTGCTGCGAATGCCGTGGCGAGCATGCTCCACTGCAATCGCACGCATCATGGAAATGAGACCAGCTTTTGACGCGCCGTAATGCTGACCGCGCTGTTGACCGAAGTACGCAGAACCCGATGTGGTGAACACCAAAGAACCGCCGTTGCCCGCAGTCACCATGTGTCGCGTTGCAACTTGTGCTGTGTAAAACGCACCATCAAGGTTCACGCGCATCACGCGATGCCATTCGTCGTCGGTCATCGAAACGAAACTTTCAGCGGCACCACCAACACCAGCGTTCACAAAGCAAGAGTCCACGTGCTCGAACACTTCGAGAGTTGCAGCGAACGATGCGCTGACCTGCTCTTGGTCACCGACGTCACAGATGAAGTCCGCAACGCGCACACCCATATCTTCCAATTCGGCTCGAGCGGTGGCGTTCTTGCCCGCATTAGTGCCCCAAATGGCAATGTTGGCTCCGCGGCTGGCGAGTCCTCGCGCCATCCCCAGGCCAATGCCCCCATTGCCTCCGGTGACGAGAGCCACCTTGCCAGTTAGGTCGAATATGTCCTTCATATAGGTCAGACCGTAGCCTTATATCCCTATGGCGCTTCTCCCCAGCATTCACGAGCCTGCTGATCTGCGCCCATTGTCTACCCCTCAATTGAATGAACTGGCCGGAGAAATCCGCGAGTTCATCGTGAATGCCGTCGCCGAGACCGGCGGACACCTTGGCTCCAACCTTGGCGCTGTGGAGTTGTCCATCGCATTGCACCGAGTGTTCGAATCCCCCACCGATGCCGTGTTGTGGGACACCGGCCATCAGGCATATGTGCACAAGATTCTCACGGGTCGTCAATCTGGATTTGCAAAGTTGCGCCAACAAGATGGCATCTCTGGTTACCCCAGCCGCGAAGAGAGTCGTCACGACTTCATTGAAAACAGTCATGCGTCCACTGTTCTCAGCTATGCACATGGTCTCGCTGTTGCGCGTGAAGCTGGCGTGAACAAGCAGCGTCACATTGTTGCGGTCATCGGCGACGGTTCGATGACCGGCGGCATGGCGTACGAAGCGTTGAACAACCTTGGTCATTCCAAGAGTCGCGTCATCATCATCCTGAATGACAATGGCCGCAGCTATGCGCCGACGATTTCTAACTTGTCGCAAGGCGGTGAGAACGCTCCTCTCGATGCAACGGGAGAACTTCCAAAGTTCCCTGAACGCATGACAGGCAAGTTGTCTCGCGCACTCACTGGTATTCGTTTGAATCCTGTGTATGTGCGTCGTCAGCGCAAGTTCGAAGCGTTCATGCGCGATCTTCCTGTGTTGGGCAAGCAAGCAGAACAAGGCGTGGAAGCGTTCAAAGCTGCAGTTCGCGAGTTCTTGCAGCCACCATCATTTTTTGAAGCGCTCGGCGTGCAATACGTGGGCCCCGTTGATGGCCACGACATTGAAGAACTTGAAGGCGCACTCACCGCTGCGATTGAGCGTGAAGATGAAGGCCCCATCGTGTTGCATGTGCTCACACAAAAAGGCCGTGGCTATTCATTCGCTGAAGATGACGATGAGAAGCACTTGCATGACACGTCATCGTTCAACCCCGTTGATGGCCCTAAGCAAGCAGTACTTACTGGTTACACCAATGCATTCAGTGAGGCATTGATCGCTGAAGCAACGGCAGACCCACGCATTGTTGCGATCACGGCAGCAATGCCCGGCCCCACTGGTCTTCTTGATTTCCAAGACAAGTTCCCCGACCGCTTCTTCGACGTGGGCATTGCAGAACAACACGCAGTAACTGCAGCAGCAGGAATGGCAATGGGCGGATTACGTCCGGTTGTTGCGCTGTATTCCACATTCCTTTCTCGCGCATGGGATCAAGTGGTGTACGACGTTGCGTTGCATCGCTTGCCTGTCATCTTCTGTTTGGATCGCGCTGGCATCACAGGCGATGACGGTCCAAGTCACCACGGCATCTACGACATGGCGCTTTTGTCGAAGGTTCCTGGCATGCGCGTGCTTGCACCAAGTTCTGTGCAGGACTTGCAACAGATGCTGCATGATGCGATGACTCTTGCGAACGACGGTCCAGTTGTTATTCGTTATCCAAAGGGCGTTGCGCGTTCCGTTTCGCCATCACTTGTGGGCAGTGGACTCAACGCGCTGAAGTTGGCAACCGGCAACGGCAAGATTGCGATTCTCGCAATTGGCAAGATGGTGACAGCTGCAGAAAAAGCTCTTGACGGTTTGGCAGACCTTGGCATCAAAGCAACGGTGTATGACGTGCGTTCCTGCGCACCGCTCGACCCCGAGATGATTGCTGATGCTGCTGCACATTCATTCGTACTCACTGTTGAAGATGGCTTACATGACGGCGGCATTGGTCAGCTGATTGCCGATGCTGTACACACAATCAACCCCGACGTGTTCGTGGAGAGCCTGGGCGTGCCCACCAAGTTCATCCCACACAACAAGCCCGACGCCATCCTCGCCCAGTTTGGGTTGGATGCCGCTGGAATCACCTCTGCTGCACAACGCCTTCTGGCGTAGCGTGTGGCTATGGCTGATCTCGCCGCTGAACTCGATTTCGCACTCTCACTTGCCGACGCTGCTGATGCAGTCACGCTTCCCCGCTTCACTGCACGCAACTTCACCGTTGACCTCAAGGCAAATCAGACTGAAGTAACGGAAGTTGATCGCGGTACTGAGACTGTGATCATGGACATCGTGCGTGCACAACGCCCGCAACATGGTTGGTACGGCGAAGAGCACGGCAGTAGCGAAGATGCCGATACGTCGGAATACACCTGGGTGATTGACCCCATCGATGGCACTTCCAACTTTGTGCGTGGTGTTCCGGTGTGGGCAACGTTGATTGGTTTAGTGCATCGCGAGATGGGTCCGGTGCTCGGAGTTGTTTCGGCACCCGCAATGCAGACACGTTGGTGGGGCGTGCTAGGTGATGGCGCGTATTGCAATGGCCACCCGATCAACGTGAGTGATGTTGCGTCGTTGAGTGAAGCGCACCTTTCAATTACTGCAAATGATTTGTGGGACAAGATTGGCAAGACCCAAAACATTGACAACGTGACGCGTGCTGCAAAGCGCGTACGTGGGTTTGGTGATTTCTGGCAGCACATGTTGGTGGCGCAAGGTGCAGTGGATGTTGCAGTTGATGCAGTGGGGCTTGAGCCATACGACATCGCTGCGTTGGTTCCGATTGTGCAAGCAGCCGGCGGCCGTTTAACGAACCGCAAGGGTGTTGTTGATTGGCGCGCGAATACCGCTGTCTCAAGCAATGGTGCGTTTCATGACGATGTCATTGCATTGCTGACCGCAAAATAATTCACGCCACTTGCTGTTTGGATAAACAGCACTTTTCATTGGGGTTTTTGCCTATTAGATTGACCTTCCCAACTGACAAGACGGATGTACAAGGGGGTTGACACTTTGTGTCAACCCCCTTGCCTTTTCTGAACTTCTGTCGTCCTCATGCCTCACGAGGCCCCGATAGTTCAACGGCAGAATTCCAGAATTGTGAACCTGGAGATGGGAGTTCAATCCTCCCTCGGGGCTCCTCAACAAAACGAAATGCGGTGCATGTGCACAGCTTGCTCATTGATCACAGAATGAGGACACGCAAAATAGTCAGAGGCGACACCCGTGGGTGTCGCCTCTGTTGCGTTCTGTATATTTACATCAGGTTCACAATTCTGATGCTCAAAGCCCCAGTGCGAAAACGCTGGGGCTTTGTCATTACGAAAAGTGGATCAGCCTTCGGCGCTGCAACCTGGGCAGGTGCCGTCGGACTCAAGGAAGTAGAAGTGCTTCTGGCACATCTTAATTGCAGGAGCTGCAGTTTCCTTGATGGCGGCCTTTGCACTACCCATTGAAGGCAACGGCGAAGTGAAGTACTCACCAGCAGCAGAGTCCATACGCAACGAAGACTCGATACGAATCTTGTGATTGATCTGTCCCTTGTGCATCCACGCAACACCGGCGTGATTGCTGTGTGCGCTTGCCGCCACCATGTAGCCGCTCTTCTTCAAGTAATAGAACTCGGTGAATGTGGTGCCGAGGTCGGCTGCGAGAGTTTCAAGAACTGCCTTCGCACGACGAATCACTGCAGCATCACCCTTGTATGCGCCCCATGCTTCGATGGCTGTATCGATGTCAGTGAAGTAGTGACGAAGCTTTGCGTTTGCATCTGCCTTTTTTCCGCCATCAACAATGGCGTGAGTCTGCGGGTTCACCCAGAGGTCACCGTTACGTGCAGCAGAGTCGGTGGCTTCGCTCACTGATTCGTTCTCGATCAGTTCGTCGCCGTTGTACTTGCTCATGTTCGCTGCGTCAGTCATTCATCCATCAGACCACACTTCATACCTGTTTGGGCATTCGCCTCTAATCGTTCAGCGTTCTCACTTATTCCCATACCGAATACTGCAGGTACACTTATTGTTACGGGCTGGCTAGACCGAACAGAACCCCGATGCATTCGTGCGTCGGGGTTCTGCCATTTTCCTGACGACTACAGAAGGCGTAGCAAGACTTCGAATGAGGCCGGGGTTGTGATTGGCGGTTGCTGAAGTTCCCATTCCAGTAGATCTTTGTCCCCACTCACGATGTATTGAACGGCATGCTCATGCGCGAGTGCGATGAGAAAATCGTCGGCAGAATCTCGAAGGAACTCCCCAATCTCGGCTGGATCCACCTTAAGTTCGATTAACTGCGTAATTACCCCAACGAATTCCTGGGCCTCCGTAACAGAAATCCATTTCCTCATTCGCGGGCGACGGGTCAAAACCTCATCCACTTCATCTAGCAGTTGTCGGCAAGCGATTAGTTCAGGATTCCCGGTGCGAAACCACTCATGAATTAATCGATGGGATGGTCCGCCCTGAATGGCAGCAGAAACGAAAACGTTCGAGTCGAATATGACGCGCAAAGTTATCTATTTCTTTGGACTAGAGCGGCGTACGGACTTCACTTCTGAGACCGCCAATTGCATCGCTTCGTCCTCTGATAGTTCAGAGTTCTGACTCACTCGGTGATCCAGCTCAATTCGAAAGCGTGTTGTATACAACTGCCATGCTGATTGACGACTGACTCCGAGAACCTCGGCGATTGACTCCCAACTTGCTCCCCCATCGCGTGCACGTCGAACACAATCAACGCGAAGGTCTTCCAGTTGGTGTTCATACGCAACAATCTCCCGCAGTGCGCGCAATGGTTCTTTGGGAAGTTTTCGACTGGCCAAGGTGGTCATGTTGTCAGGATATCCTGACGATGCGTCACGAGCCAGCCGGTCCCTCAAGGCACGCACGCCCACGGCGTGAACCGACTCGCCCACTACGGTAGAAAGCGCATGGCTACCGCAGATTCCAAAAAGACCGTCATCCGCAACGCCCGACTCGTCGATGGCAGCGGCGCACCCGAAACCGTCGCTGACGTCATGTTTGAAGACGGCATCATCCGCGAGATCACCGGCGCGGGCAAATCCCCCACTGCACACGTGCACCGCATCATCGACGCCGACGGCCTGCTGCTCACCCCCGGCTGGGTCGACATCCATACGCACTACGACGCCCAAGCAACATGGGACCCCTGGCTCACCCCCAGCAGCTGGCACGGCGCCACCACTGTGGTGATGGGCAACTGCGGCGTGGGCTTTGCTCCGGCGCATGAAGACCGTCATGAATGGCTCATTGAATTAATGGAAGGCGTGGAAGACATTCCCGGTGCTGCCATGACCGAAGGCCTCACATGGGGCTGGCGTTCATTCCCTGAATATATGGATGCACTCGCATCCCAAGAACGCGTGATCGACCTTGGCGCACAGATTGCCCACGGTGCATTGCGCGCATTCGTCATGGGTGAACGCGGTGCGGCGAATGAAAGCGCCACGCCTGCAGACATCGCCGAGATGGCACGCCAAGTGGACGAAGCAATGGCTGCGGGTGCGTTGGGCTTCTCCACCAGCCGCACACCTATCCATAAGAGCAAGAGCGGCGAACTGGTGCCTGGCACCACCGCCGACGAGAACGAACTGTTTGGCATTGCCGAAGCCTTGAACAAGCACGGCCGTGGCGTGTTCCAGTTTGCGCCCGAGCACAAGATTCTTCCCACCGATGAATGGCCATGGATGCGCGAGATGGCCAAGCGCAATCCGAACGTGACCGTGAGCGTGAACCTCAACCAAGACGACGCTGCACCCGAGGTGTGGCGCTCGGTGTTGAAAGAACTCGACCGCGCACAAGCCGATGGGTTGAACATCATCGCGCAAGTAGCGGGACGTTCCATTGGTGTTCTCATGTGTTTGGAAGGCAGCTTCCACCCACTGGCCTTCCACCCTGCTTGGCAAGAGATTGCTCACCTGCCACATGCAGAAAAAGTGAAGGCGCTGCGCGACGCGACATTGCGCGACAAGTTTGTGAATGAGATTCCACGCGATGGTGGTTTCTTCGAAGGAATCGTGTTGTCACGTTTGTGGAAGATGTTCCCGGTAACGGATGCAAACATCAACTACGAGCCAAACCCGAAGACCGACAGCATTGATGCATTGGCACAGGCACGCCGCATTGCGCCGATGGACATGGTGTATGACCAGTTGTTGGCGAACGAAGGTCGCGGAATGATCTACATGCCGTTCTTCAACTACTCCTATGGAGACCTCTCCATGACGTATGAATTGATGCAGCATGAGCACACACG
>CALBSD010000032.1 GCA_937927625.1 uncultured Actinomycetes bacterium
GCTTCTTTCTCGAAGCCATAGTCGCGACACACGTCGTTGTAGAAGTTCTTGCCACGTGCACCCATGCCACCGACATACAACGCCATGTGTGGTCGAGCCGAATCAAGAACCTTTGCCTGAGCTTCACCCGTGAGTGATTCATCAATGGCCAACATGCCACCAGCAGAAATGTCGAGTCGAGGACGACTTGGGTCACGCTTTGCAAGACCTGCCTTCAACTGATCGCCCCACACGTTGTGATAACGCTCTGGGTAGAACATGATGGGCAACCAACCATCTGCAAGTTCTGCAGTTGCTTCGACGCTCTTGTCCTTCAAGGACGCCCACCAGATAGGGATGTCCTTACGCACTGGATGGTTAATGAGCTTCAATGCTTTTCCAAGACCCGTTCCCTGACCTTCTGGCAATGGAATCTGCACGGTCTTGCCGTCGTAACGAAGCGGCTCTTCGCGTGCCCACACTTTGCGACACACTTCGATGTATTCCTTGATGCGCTGCATTGGCTTCTCATAAGGAACGCCATGGAAACCTTCGATGACCTGTGCACCGGATGCACCAAGGCCGAGAATGAAACGGCCATCGCTGACATAGTCACAACCAGCAGCAGTCATTGCCATCAGTGCAGCAGTACGTGAATACACGTTGACAATGCCAGTTCCGATTTCAACACGGCTTGTCTTCGCAGCGAGGTAGCCCACCTGGGAGATGGCGTCGAAGCTGTATGCCTCTGCGATCCACACCTGATCAAGACCAGCTTTTTCCAGTTCAACAACACGGTCGACTGCTTCTTTAAAACCACCGGAGTAGTTAATTCCCATTGACAGCTTCATGGATTCCCCCTTGAATCGTTTCCCGAACCCTACGACTCTCGAGGCAGGCCATGCGATTCGAGTGCCAAAGTCTGTTTCTGGTGCGACACTAACCCCATGGAATTGACCCCGACTTCGCGCTTCATCTCCCTGCGCGACGGCGTGCAGGTCCGCATTTTGGAATGGTCCCGACCAGAGGACTCCCCTGGAGTTCCCATCCTTCTTGTCCATGGCCTTGCGTCCAATGCCCGCCTATGGGATGGCCCCGCTCGCAGACTTGCCGAACTCGGGCATGCCGTTGTGGCGGTTGATCTTCGTGGGCACGGCCTCAGCGAAAAGCCCGACGACGGATATGAATTGTCTCTTGTTGCTGACGACATCGCCGACGTCATCAAAGCACTGCATCCGCATCAATCTCCGGCACAAATGCCTCTTGTTATCGGTCAGTCATGGGGAGGCAACCTTGTCGTTGAACTTGCCCATCGCCACCCCGAACTCATTCGAGGCATCGTCGCTGTCGATGGCGGCACCATCGAGTTGTCGAAGGCATTCCCGAATTGGGATGAGTGTGAACGCACGCTTCGTCCACCAGCAATTGCTGGCATGCAATACGACAGGCTGCGTTCCTATATTCGCGCAGCACATGCTGATTGGTCAGAAGAAGCCATCGACGGCCAGATGTACAACATGGAAAAACTTGACGATGGAACTATTCGTCCTCACCTCACCATGGAACGCCACATCAAGGTGTTGCACGGTTTATGGCAGCACATGCCGTCCACTTTGTGGGAGAACATTTCGGTTCCTGTTCTCTTCACTCCTGCCGCAAAACAAGAGGACGATCACACTCGCGCAAAGCGTGCGCAGATTGCCCATGCCTTGCGTGTACTTCCCCGCGCCAAAGTTGAATGGTTTGAACCGGCCGACCACGATCTTCACGCGCAGTTCCCCCATCGTTTTGCAGCCGTTGTCGACGATGCACTCACCACAGGATTCTTTTCATGAGCCTTCCACGCATTCTGACCATCATGGGTTCCGGCGAGACCGCACCCACCATGGTGTCGACTCACCGCAAATTGACAGCGCTGTTACCAAAGCCTGTCAAAGCTGTTCTTCTGGATACGCCATATGGATTCCAGGAGAACGCTCCCGAGCTCGCCGTTCGTGCCGTTGAGTACTTCCAAAACTCCGTCAACATCGATATCACTGTTGCCGGTCTTGTTCGTTTGCATGACACTCACATTGCAGCCGACCCCGTACAAGTAGAACGCGGGCTTCGTGCACTGACAGATGCTGATTACATTTTCGCTGGCCCAGGATCACCGACATACGCATTGCGTCAATGGAGCGGATCCACTGTTGCAAACAGCATCGTCAACAAACTGATGAATGGCGGAATCGTCACGTTCGCATCAGCAGCAGCACTCACACTGGGCAAGATCACGGTGCCTGTTTATGAGGTGTACAAAGTTGGTCAAGACGTGCAGCGACTTGATGGTCTCGACATCCTGTCCGCCATCGGAATCAACGCTGCAGTGATTCCTCATTACGACAACGCAGAAGGCGCCAATCACGACACGCGATTCTGTTATCTCGGCGAGACGCGTCTTCGCATGTTTGAGAACATGCTTGATGAAGACACATACGTTCTCGGCGTCGATGAGCACACGGGGCTCATCGTTGATCTCGATGCCGAGACTGGCACCGTTGTTGGCAATGGCACCGTGACGCTTCGCCTCCGCGAAACATCCTTCACCTACGAATCCAGCACCACCATCCCCCTTTCGACTCTGCAAAACCCCTGGCAGTTATTGAATTCCGCATCGCAATCGGATTCGCTTGGCAATACATCGACGAATCTTGCGGGCATCTCAAAGGCGCAGGATGTCGCTACGAGCGATGTTCGCTCGCAGAGCGCATCGCGAAGTGGCGAGCATCCTGGAAGCCTGGGAGATGCCCTGGAGATTCATCAACAGGAATTTGATGAAGCGATTGCGAATCGCGATGCGGATGGCGCTGTGCGTGCGTGTTTGGCGCTGGAGCAAGCCATTCATGACTGGTCCTCCGACACTCTCACGAGCGATGTCACCGACCGCGCGCGTGCCGCTGTTCGCGGAATGATCAGCAGTCTTGGCGACGCGGCGGTTAGTGGTGTTCGTAACCCACGCGATGTTGTGTCTCCATACGTCGAAGCAATGCTGGCCATCCGTGCAACTGTGCGCGCAGAAAAGCGTTACGACCTCTCCGACGTCATTCGTGATGCATTCGTGAACATCGGCATCGAGGTTCGCGATACTGCCGACGGCGTGGAGTGGAACCTCTAAAGGTTTTACACGTGATGGATGTGCGCAATGCGCGAACGTCCACGAAGTCCTGACACCGCATAGACAACGATGAACTGCAACGTGCCGACCAAAATAATGGTTGCACTGGCCGACGTATCAAGGTGATACGCAAGGTTCATTCCAATGAACGCTGACGTTGCTCCAACGACAGGCGAAATCCACAGCATTCGTGAGAACGAGTTCGTCAACATTCGGGCAACTGATGCCGGGATGACCAGCAGCGCAGAAATCAGAAGTGTTCCAATCACGCGCATGGTGACGAGAATCGTGAGCGACAACATGCCCATTAAAAGTCCCTCTACCCATGCAACGCTGACACCAGACACCTGCGCCACTTCAGGATCAAATGTTGCGAACAACAAATGGCGATACAGACCGAAAACAATGAGTGCCGTCGCGATTGCAACCAACAAAACCGCAATAATGTCTGCCGTCTGCACACCCAGAACGCTTCCGAAGAGCACCGCTTCGATGCTCTTCTTTGCTTGGCCATAACGATTCAGCAATGCGAGACCCATTGCAAACGATGCAGTGGTGACGACACCAATCGCCGCGTCCGCACCGATGAGACGACGACGCGCGATACGACCGATGATGACACCAGAAGTGACACCCCAAATGCCGGCACCGACGAAATAGTTCAGGCCCATCACTGCTGACGCTGCTGCACCGCCAAAGACTGCATGGGACAGTCCATGTCCGATGTAGCTCATTCCACGAAGCACGACGAATACGCCAAGCAGGCCGCACAATCCGCCCGCAATAGTTGCGACAAGGAGACCATTCGTAAAGAAGTCGTAGTGATACGGATCAAGAATTCCAGCAAGCATCACTTCTCTACCTCGCTGAGTTCGCCTAAACGACGTGCCAAGTTGTCCCCGCCGTGGTCCAGAACAATCGGCATTCCTTCATGAATCAGCACCTCCATTGGTGCGCCGTACGTTCTTTCAAGAACTTCAGAATTCAACACATCAATCGGTGCACCATCAGCAACGACCGACTTATTCATGCAGACCATTCGCGGAAGATGGGACGCAAGACCATTCAAGTCATGCGTTGTGAGAACAATGGAGACGCCGTCATCATGAAGGTCTGCCAAGAGGTGCAGCACTTCGTGACGAGTGCGCACATCCACACCGGACGTTGGCTCATCAAGAACCAATAGTTCTGGCTTATGGAACAAAGCGCGCGCAACAAACACGCGTTGCTGCTGACCGCCCGAGAGTTCGCGGATGTGGCGATTCTCTAAGCCACCTAATCCAAGACGATCAAGAACGACCAATGCTTCATCCCGCTCGTGTGTAGTAATCCGAGGAAAGAATCGCCCCGATGTGCGAGTCATCGCCATTACTTCAAGAACCGTTACGGGGAAGTTCCAATCAACTGATTCCACTTGGGGCACATAGCCCATGCGCAAGCCTGGCTTTTTCGTGACATGGCCTTCAATCGGCTTCACTGCTCCAAGAATTGCTTTCAGCAACGTTGTCTTGCCAGAGCCAGATGGGCCCACAATGCCGACGAAGTCACCACGATGAATCGTGACATGCGCATCGTGCACTGCCACGGTGGAATCGTATGCGCACGTGATGTGTGCGCATTCCACCAGAATTTCTGCGGTCACTGCGGGTAATACGCCTTGTCAGTCAATCCGATGTCGGCCTTCACAGCCTTCAACGCTGCTGCATCTCCGCCCAAAGCGGTGACCATCGTGATGTAGTTCGAACGCATCAGCGCAGCCCATGAATGGTCGATATCTCCCGGCTTACCCAGGAGGTCATCGTCACGCAAGGTATCGACATAACGCGCTCCAGTCTCTTTGCCAATCTGCTCAAGAACCGGTGACGGGAACACTTCGCTACCGAAGATGGCAATGACGTGTTCTTTCTTGACCTGGTCAATGATCTTGGCAATGTCCTTTGGCGAAGGCTCTTCAAATGACTGAGGCTGAATTGCCCCAACAATTGTGTATCCGTAGCGCTCAGCAAAATAAGCGTACGCATCGTGGTACGTCAGCAATTTACGATCCGAAGGTGGAACTGTTTCTGTGGCGCTCTTAATCGCATTGTCAAGTTGCATTGCAACGCCAGAAATCTTGACGTAATTGTCGTCGAACTTGGACATATCTGCGGGATCTGCAACAACGAGCGCATCGCGAATCACATTGAGATAATTCAATACCTGAAATGGGCTGGTCCACAGATGAGGGTTGGGCTTTCCTGCCGCAATCGGGAATGAATCGTCAAACAACCAACCACCCTTGGGCAAAACAGCTGTTCCAATTTCACAGATCACTGCTTTCTTCGCGTTGGCCTTAGCAAGTTCGAGCGTGGGGTCCTCAAGTCCGAGCCCATTAACAAAAACGATGTCAGCTTTTTCCACCACTGAAGCTGCACTTGGAGGTGGTTCAAAGGTGTGTGAATTTGTTCCTTCTGGAACGATGCCGGTGACTTGGATATTGGTTCCTGCCACCATCAGACCAATGATGTTTGTCAACGGTGCCACTGTGGTCACGATTTGAACAGGACGGCCAGAAACCTTCTTGCCCGACTTACATGCATCGGCGGCCTTCAGCTGACCCGCATCTGTGTCAGCTGGGTTATTCAGATTGTCAGTGCTCAAATCATCCTTGGGCTGTTCAACCTTGTCAGATGCTTGTTGCGTTTTGCTGCAACCCACAAGGGAAACAGCAAGAAGAAGAACGACAGGGGCAATAAGACGTCGGCGCATGAAATCATGCTAACGGGGCTTCACCGACTCAGTCAGTCACGCCTATCGAGGAGTGACCTTCAATGTGAACGACTTGACGGCCCGAGCGAAGATATTCGCCTCAACATCAGGTGCGGCTACTACTTCTAGGTTTGTCGCCCGCTGTGAAAGCTCGCGGAACACAGTCGTCAGAACAAGACGAGCCAGATTTGCCCCAACGCATAAGTGCGTTCCGAATCCAAATGACAAGTGAGGATTCGGATTGCGACGAATATCGAAAGTGAATGGGTCAGCAAAGACAGCCTCATCGCGATTTGCTGATGGGTACAGCATCACAAACCGATCCCCTGCTTTCACAGGGTGCCCACCAACTGAATCATCGACGAGGGCCATGCGGAACATATTGTTCAACGGCGAAACCCAACGCAGCACTTCTTCAACTGCAGAGTCCAATAAAGAGGGATCAGAGGCAAGAAGTTCCCATTGCTCAGGCTGACGACAGAACTCATGGAGTCCGTGCGAAATAGCGGTGCGAGTTGTCTCTGCGCCTCCCGCAATAAACAATCCCACTTCGTGAACGATGGACTCCGGCGGCATGCGTTCGCCATCGATTTCACTATTTACCCAAATCGACATGAAGTCGTCTCTTGGACACGCGGCGACTTCGCCCATAATTGGAACCATCGCACCGATGAACTCACGATTTGCATCGATGAATTCACACATCACTGCTTCGTCACGTTCACGCATGTCAGTGCGCATCAAACGCTCACTCCATGACTTCAGTTGCGGCCACATTTCCTCGGGGAAACCGAGAAGTCGAGATGTCAATCGCGCTGGCAGCTGTCCCGCGAGCATTTCGACGACTTCGAACTCACCCTTCTCAATTGCCTCGGTCACAAGTTCAGCAACAAGAGTTTCAATTTCATGCGTTCGTTCTGCAACAGCCGAGCGCGTGAGATGAGGCTGCACCAACATGCGTTGCTGGCGATGTCGTGGATCATCCTGCGCAATCATGTTGCTCTCATCAACAGAAATGTTCGCGCGATACACGCCTTTTGAAGAGAAGACCGATGATCGACGTTCAACATCCATGATGTCGGCATGACGGGTGATACCCCATAGGCCGTTTCTTTCATCGCGATAGAGAGGCTCATTCGCACGCATCCATGTCCACACATCATGCGGATTTGATTGGTACAGATATGGATTCAAAAGATCAACATCAAGACGTTCTGACGCAATGCTCATGGCTCACCCTCCCCTTCGAGTGTTCGCCCACGATAAACCCTTTTCGGGGTCAGGTTCTGCAGGCAATCCAAGGACTCGTTCGCCCAAAATGTTCCGTTGCACCTCACCGGTTCCACCACCAATAGTCAGTGCCTTAGAAAACATGTAACCGCTGTACCAACTCTTTGAGCGAATGTTCTTCCCCGTCTTTGCGTCGGGCTCGCCGATAATCATCGCGTCAGCTCCTGTGATGTCTCGCGCCACTTCCATCGCACGCTGACCGTGTTCATCCGCCATGATTTTTCGGATACTCGCCTCAGGACCAGGTTGTTCACCACGAAGTCGCGCCGTGAGAGTTCGCATGCGAATGATTTCGATCACGGTGTGCTCTATATAGAGGTGTGCGAGACGTTGTCGCATCGACGCACTGTGTGGCCCCAACTTCGTCGCTTCTTCAATGATGTCGAGCGCCGTCGAGCCAGCGCCCCAGAGAACGCCACCCGTTGACAACGAGACACGTTCGTTCCCTAACGTCACCTTCGCAAGTCGCCATCCATCATTCACATCACCAACGACATTTGCATGCGGAATACGAACATCCGTGAAGAACACTTCATTGAAACTCTCGGCACCTGCAATGTTCTTAATGGTGCGGATTTCGATACCCGGCAAATCCATCGGGCAAATGAAATACGTGATGCCTTTGTGTTTTGGTGCATCAGGGTCCGTACGAGCAATCAAAATTCCGAACTTTGAATAGTGCGCACCAGTGGTCCATACCTTTTGACCATTCACGACCCACTCATCGCCATCGCGCACTGCACGAGTCGACAGACCAGCAAGATCACTTCCCGCACCAGGCTCTGAGAACAACTGACACCAGATTTCTTCTGCTGCTAGTGCAGGCAATACGTAGCGATCCTTTTGCTCTTGTGTGCCAGCAAAGATGATGGTCGGTGCGGCCCATCCAATTCCGATCTGATTCGATGGTCGCTTCAACCCTGCACGCGCGAATTCATCATCGATGATGATTTGCTGCACGGGGTCCGCGCCCAATCCGTATGGCTCTGGCCAATGCGGAGCCACATAACCCGATTCTGCGAATTCACGTGGCGTGGGATTTGGATGGCTGGCAATCCACTCCCTCACCGGCAAACGACGCGGGTCGTCTTCGGCAGGGAGAAGTTCGTCCATGTGGTCAGAGTAGGCGGTCGGGGCTACGGTAAAAGCCATGACAAAGTTGACATACGACGGAAAAGTTGCAGTAATCACGGGTGCAGGTGGCGGTCTCGGCCGACAGCACGCACTCCTTCTCGCCTCACGTGGCGCTCTCGTGGTCGTCAACGACCTCGGTGGCTCTGTTGATGGCGCAGGCGCAGACGCAAGTGCTGCCCAGAAGGTTGTCGATGAGATTCGTGCAGCCGGCGGCGAAGCAGTTGCAAACCACGACAGCGTTTCCACACCAGAAGGTGGCGAAGGAATCATTCAGACAGCAATCGATGCATACGGTCGCGTCGACATCGTCATCAACAACGCAGGCATCTTGCGCGACAAGACCTTCCACAACATGACACCAGATCTTGTTGATCCCGTCATCGATGTTCACCTCAAGGGTGCATTCAACGTGACTCGCCCAGCGTGGATTCGCATGCGCGAGCAGGGCTATGGCCGCATCATCTCCACATCGTCAGCAGCTGGCATCTTCGGCAACTTCGGCCAGGCCAACTACGGCGCAGCCAAGATGGGCCTTGTTGGTTTCTCTCGCGTTCTCGCTGCAGAAGGCGCAAAGTACAACATCAAGGCAAACGCGATCGCTCCGCTTGCTCTTACTCGCATGACCGAAAACCTCATGGGTGCAATTGGTGACAAGTTGGATCCAGCACTCGTGACACCAATCGTTGCGTGGCTTGCCCACGAAGACTGCGACGTCAGCGGTGAGGTGTACTCAGTCGGCGGTGGCCGCGTTGCACGCGTCTTCATTGGTGAGACACAGGGCTTCTACAAGCCTGACCTCAGCCTCGAAGACATCCGTGACAACTGGACTCAGATTCGCAACACCGACGGATACGTCATCCCGGCCAACCTCCCAGAGGAAACGGCCATGTTCTTCAACGCACTCAAGTAGTCGTGAATCTCGAGTCGGTTGACTCCTTTCGTGAACGCGCGGCGGCATGGCTGGCGAGCAATCGTCAACATGCCCCGCGTGATTACGGAGCCATTTGTCCTCCCGGCTTAATTGAAGAAGGCACTGCATGGCAACGTCGAATTTTTGATGCTGGTTTTGCTGGCATTCATTGGCCAATCGAACATGGCGGTCAAAATCTCTCCCCCGCTCATCACGGAGCATGGGTCGAAGAATGCGCAAAGGCTGGAGTACCACCTGTTCTGAACATGGTGGGCCTCGTTCTCGCCGGTGGCGCACTAATGGCGTTTGGTTCTGATGACCAGAAGGCACAGCACCTCCTGAAAACGCTGAACGCAGATCATGTGTGGTGTCAGTTGTTTTCTGAACCAGGAGCAGGTAGCGACCTCGGATCGCTCAGCACAAGAGCCGAACGCGACGGTGATCGTTTCATTATCAACGGTCAAAAAGTGTGGTGCAGTGGTGGACGATGCAGTAACTGGGGAATCCTCATGGCGCGCACCAATGCAGACGCACCAAAGCATGAGGGAATCTCTTTCTTTCTCATTCCTATGAATCTTCCTGGCATCGAAGTGAGGCCACTTCGCCAGATGACTGGTGAATCTGAATTTGATGAAGTGTTCTTCACTGATGTCGAATTGCCAGCCGAATATCTCATCGGACCGTTGCACGGTGGATGGGGTGTGGGAATGGCTGTCCTCACTAATGAACGTGGACATATTGGTGCAAGTGTCATCTCACTAGAACGTCGATTGGAATCCATGGCGGCACTCGGACGTGGTCGCGGGTTAAACCCCTCACAACGCGAAGAACTCTTGACTTTGCTCTCCAAAGGCATCGCATACAAAGCAATGGCGCAGACACAGGGGCCCATCGCGTCAACAGCTTCATCACTCATGAAGTTGGGAATCACCGAAATGATGTTTGGCGTCGCAATGTTGCGCGGAAATATCTCTAGTGCTGATGCAATGCTGGAAGGGACCGATGCAACAGGCATGACAAGTGCGCCAGGCGGTCGCATTGCTGGTGGCAGTAGTCAAGTTCAGCGCAACATTATTGGTGAACGTCTTCTCGGGCTACCACGAGAACCAAAGTAAGGTCAACGTATGACGCAAAACATTGCATGCAGCGACGCGGCGCTCATTTCATCGATCGATGGCGTGACAATTGCGATGCATGACTTTGGTGGCAGTGGGTCGCCTGTGCTTCTCTCCCATGCCACCGGCTTCCACGCACACTGCTGGGAGCCCATGGCCGAGATTCTCTCCGCACAACACCATGTGATGGGGTTTGATCACCGCGGATACGGCGATGCCGAAACTGTTGATCCCGCACATATCGAATGGCGCCAATACGGCAACGATGCACTTGCGGCTGCACGTCACCTTTCGGCTCTACATGGCGGACAACCCATCGTCGGCATCGGGCATTCCATGGGTGGCGCATCACTTTTGATGGCATCGCTCATCGCGCCCGAACTTTTCTCAGCACTCTTTGTCTTCGAGCCCATCGTGTTTCCGCCAACACCAGAATCCGATGAACGACCACCAAATCCACTTGCCGGTGGGGCTCGAAAGCGACGTGCAACGTTTACGGGTTTCGATGCGGCACTCGAGAACTTCACCGCAAAGCCACCGATGGCATCATTCCACCCCGCAGCTCGCGAGGCATATGTCCGGCATGGCTTCAAGCCGACTGCCAATGGTGAAGTCGAACTCAAGTGTTTGCCAGAACATGAGGCTCGCACATATGAAACAGGTGGCAGCCACAGCACGTGGGACGATCTTTCCAAAATCACTAGTCGTGTGTGGGTTATCTCTGGTGCACCAGCCCCATATCAACCATCATCGTTCGCAGTCAAAGTTGCTGAGAACATTCCTGGCTCAACATATGTGCAGTACGACGAGATGGGTCACTTTGGACCACTCGAGCAGCCAGCGCACATCGCATCACTCGTCGAAAACACTCTCGCCACTTTCTGATGTCTGCATTTGATGACGCGGGCGACCGCATTCTTGAGCCGCTGCGAATTAACAAAGCGACCGTTGCCATCTTTGGGTTCGCAAGTACCGTTGGTGACTTCAGCATCGTGTGGCATGTTGTTGGTCTCGTGCGAGCATTTGGTTCTGCTGCCCGTCTTCACGAGGCTCTTGCACTCTCCATTGCACTTGGTATCGAGAGTCTGATTGTCAATCAAGGCATCAAACGTCTGTTCCGACGCGAACGCCCGACAACTTCAGGCGATGGGCGATTTGATATTCGTACACCCAGCACTTCAAGTTTCCCCAGCGGGCATGCATCGTCTGCAACCTTCGCTGCAGTCGTTCTCACGTCATTCACCGGATGGCCAGTTGGGCTTCTATGGTGCGCCGTTGCTCTTGTTGTTGCCCTCAGCCGCGTAGTGGTGCGTATCCATCACTTCTCCGACATTGTCGGCGGCATCATTACAGGTGCTCTATTGGGCAGTATTGCTGTCCCCATCATCAACAGCATCCTCAGTTGAATTTCCCCCGAGGGAATACGCCTGCAAAACCGTAGGTTGACTTTTCTATGACACGCTCATTCGGTCTCACATTCGACTATCGCTGCCCCTTTGCGCGACTTGTTCATGATCACGTTGTTGAAGGGCTTCGTGCTGGAGCCAACTGGAACGTCACGTTCCTTCCTTTCTGTCTCGGTCAAGCACACGTCGAAGAAGGACAACCAGACATCTGGGAATCACCAGAACGCGATAGCGGACTCTTGACCTTGCAAATGGGAATCTCATTGCGCGACCAGCAACCTGAATCTCTCCTCGATTACCACCAAGCAATGTTCAACTACCGCCATGTCAGCGGCGGCAACTTGAATGACCGCACGAAAATCACCGCGATCATCGAAGCCGCGGGCGGAAACGCAGAGCAGGCATTTGCTGACGTGGAATCTGGTCGCACATTGCAGGTTGTTCGCGAGGAACACACAAAGTACGTGAATTCACACCAGGTCTGGGGAACACCCACTTTCATCGTTGACGACAAGGCCGTCTTTGTTCGCCTTCTCGATCATGCACATGGCGATACCGCCGTAGCGCTGCGCACTATTGACCGCATTCTGGATGACATTGATTGGCCAATCCTGAATGAGTTCAAGCACACCAGCGTCCCCATGTAGCGGTTGTAGGTTGGTCTCATGGCCGACCGCGAAAAGAGAATGAGTGACACCGAGTCACTGATGTGGCGTCTCGAGAAGGACCCTCACTTGGCATCCACGTTTGCCAACATCACGATTCTCGATCGTTCTCCCAACATGGATTTGCTCTATGCGCGCATGGAACGTACAGCGCTTCTCTTCCCACGGCTTCGTCGTCGCGTTCTTCCCACTCCGGGAAATCTCGGAAATCCCACGTGGGTTGATGATCCTTCGTTTGACATCCGTTATCACGTGCGCAATATCTCGCTTGCAGAACCTGGCGACCTACGCCAACTTCTCGATCTAGCAACACTTCTTGTCGCCGACCCGTTCGATCGTTCTCGTCCGTTGTGGCATTTCATCATTATTGATGGACTCACAGGCGGACGAAGCGCACTCATTCAGAAACTGCATCACACAGTGACTGATGGTCAAGGCGGTGTCGAACTGTCGATGCTCTTCCTCGACTTGCAACGCGACCCGGGCCCACTTCCTGCGCTTGATCCCGCAATTGCAAATGCTGCAACGGAGATTTCTTCACCCGATGCGACAGAAGCGTTACGTGGTGCGATGAATGACTCATTGCGTCTCCCGCTCTCCGTACTACGTCAAGTTCGCGATGTTCTTGCAGACCCTTCACTCATCGGTACGATTTCTTCTTCTACTTCGGCCACGATTAGAGGTCTCGTTGCCCAACTCAACGAAACTGATTCCGCTCGCTCACCTTTGTGGACCGCTCGCTCTTTGCGCCGCCGAATGGAAACAACGCGAGTGAGCTACCACGATATGCGTGGAGCCGCTAAGGCCATGAACGGAACTTTGAACACCGCGTTTGTCACTGCTGCAGCGCACGCTGCAAGTAAGTACCACCACCAACTCGGCGCACCTGTCGAGTCCTTGCGTGCATCGATGGCAATCAGTACCCGCACAGAAGACAGCGGTAGCAATGCATTCACGCTTGCACGCATGTTGGTGCCCACATCAGACTTGCCGCTTCCCGAACGATTTGCAGCGGTCAATGAGATTCTCGCTGCGGCGCGGGCTGGATCGGCGACTGGTTCGCTTGAAGCAATCGCCACCGTATCCACCGTGATGCCAACATCAGTGATTACGCGCCTAGCTCGTGCCCAAGCAGAGACTGTGGACTTCGCTACATCCAATGTGCGCGGGGCCGGCATCCCCTTATATGTCGCTGGAGCGCAGATGCTGGAGAACTATCCCGTCGGACCTCTCGGCGGTGTCGCATTCAATCTCACGCTCATGTCGTACATGGGAAGTTTGGATGTAGGGATCAACATTGACGAAGCAGCCATAGAAAGTCCGGCATTGCTACGCGACTCTCTGGTGGAGTCGTTTCAAGAGTTGGCAACATATGCGCCGACGCGCACAGAAACCTTTGATGCATCGTCTCTCACGAGCGATGCAAACACCGCGCCAATCAGGCGTCGGTGGTGGCGACGCTCGCGCTGAGCAACGAGCGAAGGTCGAGGAGAAGGTCACCGACTTCGACTGCTGAGACAAGTTCGCGGCGCAGCATTTCTGCCAATGCCTTGTCGATGACGGCGAGCGCTTCGGTGATTACCGGTTCGCGTGTATCCATCATGATGAGCTCCTCTCGGGTACGGGTACGGAAGACCAGAGGTACCGGTTCCACCCGCTTCCGACATCGTACAGATGGGGCGTGCCGATAAGTGGATACTTCCAAACCTTGGATGAATGGCACCCGTGACGGGTGCCATAAGGTTCTAAATATGAATTTTGAGGGCAAAACCACAGTTGTCACCGGCGCCGCCGGAGGAATCGGAGAAGCACTCGCTCGTCGCTTCCACCAGGCCGGAGCACGCGTTGTTGTCGCTGATCGCGACGCCACCAGAGTGAATGCAGTAGCTGACTCGCTCAATGCACTTCGTCCCGATTCTGCACTTGCTGTTGTCGCCGACATCAGTTCCGAAGCAGGCAACGTTGCACTCATTGATGCAGCTCGTAACAAGTTTGGGTTCATCCATCTTTTCTTCGCGAACGCAGGTGTCGCTCAAGGACAGTTCCTTGAAAACACCGATGAAGAGACATGGAACTCCGTGATGAATATCAACACCCACGCGCATCGCTGGGCTGCCAAGCATCTCATCGGAGATTGGCTTGCAGCTGGCGAGGGTTACTTCTGCAGCACTGCATCAGCGGCCGGACTTCTCTCACAGATTGGTAGCGCCACGTACAGCGTGAGCAAGCATGCAGCAGTTGCATTTGCTGAGTGGATGTCCATTACGTATGGCGATCGCGGCGTGCGAGTGACATGCCTTTGCCCTCAAGGTGTCAACACCAATATGTTGAACCCCCCAGGTGCAAGCGACGGTATTGACAAGCGTGGCGGCGACGTCGTGAAGGCATCGGGTGCAGTACTCGAGCCAAGCGAAGTTGCAGACATCGTTTACAACACCATCGTGGAAGAAAAGTTCCTGGTGATGCCACACGCTGAAGTGCACACTTTCGAACAGCGCAAAGTTGCTGACCGTGACCGCTGGCTTGCGGGAATGCGCAAGTTACAGAACCGCATCTTCAACGGCTGATCTCAGCCACACACCATTTACTTTTCTGGGGGAACATCATGGGAGTCAGACTCGAACCACAAGACGAGTACATGCACGAACTTGGGCCTGAGTCCAACTTCAACGAAAGCATGTACATCAATTGCTTCGATCCATCGTCCCAAGTAGGTGGATGGTTTCGCATGGGCAATCGTGCCAACGAGGGCTACGCGGAGATGACCGTGTGCCTGTACCTTCCGAATGGTCGCGTGGGATTCATGTTCAAACGTCCCAATATTGAGAGCAATGATGCATTGAATGCCGGTGGTCTCACCTGGACAATGGTCAAACCTTTCGAAGAGTTACGCATTGACTTTGTTGGCAAAGTGGTGGTGCTTGATAACCCGCATGAAATGGCAGATCCAAAGGTGGCATTCGCAAATAACCCATTTAGTGAATGCGAAGTTCACATCACGTTCACTGGCAAGGGTCGCGACAGCATGTTTGGTGGCGAACCCGACACACCACATGAAACCCCAGGTGAAGAGTTTGCAAAAGGTCATTACGAACAGCTCGTCGCTGCAAAGGGATCTATTCGCGTCGGTGACGAAGAATGGTTGATTAATGGTTTCGGTTTGCGAGACCACTCTTGGGGTCCTCGCTACTGGCAAGCACCTTGGTATTACCGATGGCTGACTGCAAACTTCGGCGAGAACCTTGGATTTATGGCAAGTCGTGTTGCAAAGAAAGACGGTCCTGGTTCGCGCGGTGGATTTGTCTGGGATAACGGTCAGATTCACTTGTGTGATGACGTGCAAATTTCAACTGTCACCACTGGCGAAGAGAACTACCACGACAAAGTCACAGGAGTTATCCGTTCCACTAAGTCTGGTAAAGAATGGAACTTCGAGGGTGAAGTTGAAAGTTTGATTCCGTTGCGCAATCGCCGCCAGGATCCTGATGGCAATTGGCTCATGACTCGTATCAGCGAAGGCATGACAAAGTGGCGCATCACATCTGGCGAACACGAAGGCGCCACAGGGTTTGGTATGTCGGAATATCTCGACCAAATCATTGATGAGTCGCCTGTCGGTCTCGCCGAGTAACTCTTCTGCCACTTATCAGTGGCATTTCACAACGAAACCGCGACACACGAAACGCCTACTGTGCGCTTATGCGCATTCCACGGTTCGTTCTTGCACTTCTTCTTATTGGAACCCCAGTTGCCACCGTTGCGGTCACAGCAACATCTGCTGCTGCTAACCCGTTTACTTACGCACAAGTGTCAATCGGCTGGGGCAATCTGTGCGCACTCACGACATCACATCAAGTGCTGTGCCTTGGAGATAATTACGATCGCACACTGATTGGCACTTCGACAGAACGCACAATTCGCGTCTTTACCCCCGTTCCCCTTCCCAATGGTGAGGAGTGGAGCACTATCGATGCCGGTCCATATTCCACTCACTGCGGCCTTGCTACTTCTGGCAGAGCCTTCTGTTGGGGCGATCATTCAACGGGTAGCTATTTCAATCCGAGTTCACGAACTCCCGTTCAAGTCGAATTTCCAAACGATGCACGAGTGAAAGAAGTGCACGCCGGATATTCAACGGCTTGTGCGATTGACCTTAACGACGACCTGTGGTGCTGGGGTGATCCCAACCTCATAGGAAACGGCGATACGGAACCCGTGCGTATTCCAGTTCGGGTACCCATGCCCGACAACAGCAAAATCACATCGCTCGACATGCACAGCAACGTATGTGTCACAACAAACAGCCACAGAGCATATTGCTGGGGTAGTAACAGCAATGGTGAACTTGGAATTGGATACGCCCAGCAAACACCAACTCCATTCTCTTGGACCCCCGTGCTTCTACCTGCTCCCAATGGCAAGTATTGGACCTCCGTTGCTCCCATGGGTGGTCGTATTTGCGCCATAGCAAACGACGGCACTGGATATTGCGCCGGCAACAATTACAACGGATCATTTGGCAACGGCACTTATGCCAACAGTTACAACTTCACTCAGATGACGGTGCCCAACAACGATTCCCTTTCTTCCATCATCGGTGGCTTGTATCACTCCTGTGTCACCACAACTTCTGGCACCTTTTATTGCTTCGGTGAAGGAAGTAGTGGACAGTTAGGCACTGGCACCTCGCTCGGCGGCAAGACCTATCGCACGTGGTACCTCGCTCAGCCAGTCAACTTCACTTCCCGCACTTCGTCCATTTCTGGCACCTGCGGGATTGATACGGATGCACACATTTGGTGCACGAGTTACATTGCATCGTTCTTGCCGCCCAATCCGAACGATCCGTCTAATCTCTTTCCCCGTCAACTTCCAGATTTTGGAACACCGACTGTCAGCGCTCCGAACACTTCAAACATTGGGTCTGAAACTGTTTCGCTTTCAGGTGTGGTGAATTCCAATGGGTACATGACAACTGCAGCCCTCGAACTGTCATCGAATTCATCATTTACAGAAGCGTCCAGGTATGCGCTGAATGTCAACGGGGCGGATGGTTCATATTCCGATGCCAGCTACTCACTCTCCATCAATGATGTTGTACCTAGAACCAGCTATTACGCGCGAGTTATTGCGACAAATTCACTTGGACGAACAACGAGTTCAGTCACAACATTCACCACACTCGGTAGTGAACCTGTTGTTTCAGAAGTGTCTGCTTCCAACATCACCGGCAACGAAGCCACAGCTCAATTCATTGTGAACCCAGGACGCTTGGCCACCACCATCAGTGCCGAGTTCTCCACGGATGTTAATTTCCAGAACGACCTAATGTCGTTTCCCACTGGTTCGGCCACGGGGAACCTAGATGTCATTCGATCCGTCAACCTCACTGGGCTACAACCTCGCACTCGCTATTACGCACGAGCAATCGCAACCAATCGTCTCGGAACAACAGTTGGGACTTCGCGCTCTTTCCTCACGACTGGTTCTGCCCCATCAGTCACCACATTCACAACCTCTGCTTTCATTCGTTCGGTTGTTGTCAATGCTGTCATTGCGACTGGTAACGCGTCCGGTTCGGTTTACGCGGAAGCGTCCACTACCTCAAACTTTGCAACAGTGCTCACTTCAAATACCTCTACATTCACCAGCACTTCGCCCACCAATCACCAAGTCACAATTACGGGCATGCAACCTCGAACGGACTATTTCGTTCGCGTCATCGTCACAAACCAAATTGAGACAAAAACCTCAATCGCAACAACAACCCGCACACTAGGTGGTGCACCAACGGTGGCCACCCCAACCGTTCAGGCATATGCACGCGGTGCCACATTCCAATTGCAATTTGATGCGAACGGCCTTGATACTGCAGTCAGACTTCTCTTCTCCACGAAAAATGGCATCGATGACCCGTACGAATTGTTTATTCGACAGTCGGACACATTCGGTTCACAAGACGTGTCATTCACACTCGAAGATCTTCGACCAGGGATGACATACGAAGTTGCCCTCATCGCTCGCAACGATGCGGGTACAGCCACTTCATCCACTGTCACATTCACTACTCCCGGTCCACTCGGAGTCATCATCAATGGTGATGACTATGCGACGGAGTCGGCCACAGTAGACCTCACCATCACTCCTCCCGTCGGCGCCGTTGCAATGCGAGTGTCAAACTCGAGGAAATTCACTGGCGCAAAAGTCCTGCCTCTGACTTCAAGTCTTTCATGGGAACTTCTAGCCTCCGACGAAGAATCAGTTGAGCGCACTGTTTACGTTCAGTTCTATTTCCGCAACGGTTCATCTGAGATTTATGAAGACGACATCAATCTCTTGACTGATATCAATTCACCCGATGAAGAGGCTCCCGTTGTAACAGCTGTACGCGCATCCAAGACTGTGATTTCCGCTGTCGGTACCGCAAAAATTTCGTCAGTTCCTTCGGTCTCAATTTCAACACGCGACAAACTCTCCGGTGTTGTCCGTATCGAGACCAAAGCCAACGGAAAGATCACATTTACCCGAGTCAGTGCAGCCCGTCGCGGAACGTACATCGTTCAGTTCCCTAAAGGTCAACGCACGATGCAGATCAGAGTCGTTGACAAAGCAGGCAACAAGTCGAAGTGGATGACGGTCAAGGCGAAGAAGTAGTTCTCGCTAGTCAAGGTCGCTGCGAAGTAAGAACCGTTCGGCCACGGCTTCATTGCCGATCACTTCCACTACCTCTAGCGGCGAGCGTCGCCATAGAACCAACAACAAATCTTCTGCCGAACCACGGAGTGCAACCGAACCCTTTGCGTGCTCTCGCGTTGCAATCATCTCTAAGCCATCGCCTGGCGTGAGAAGCCATTCACCCTCAACATCTGTGCAGTGAATATGTACCGAGCCACCCACAATGGGTTGACCCTCACGCATGTGTGGCGTCATGACGTACACGAATTCATCAATACCATCACTTGCAAGTTCCGGATCAATAACGGGTCGTTGTCCTGCCGCCCATTGCGCATCCCACGCATGAATCGCTGTCTCATGCGCCATGCGACGAATAATCCAAGACACCGTCTGCGGCCCAGTCCACGTCCAGACGGGCTGCTCGGGATCAAGTCGAGTCAAAGTCTTCACAAGTGCATCCACACCTGCGTCATACCAACGAATCATGTCCGCATTGGTAGGTCGGCTTGCTCGCACTACTTGCGAAGGATCCATGGCGCCACTAGCGGCGATGCTCTCCCAGAAGAGATGCACTTCGCCCACGTGCCATAACAAGTCCGCTACTCGCCACGGCGCACATGCAAGAACCGGGGCATCAAGAGATGTACGCGCAGCTGCTGCAATTGCATGTCCCGTTGCAGCAATGTGCTGCAGATATTTTTCGTTGTCCATCACAAGCTGCGTGTTGCGTCGGCAAGTTCCTGCCATTCACGCATCGGAAGGCTGCCTTGCTTACCGGTCAAAACCTGAATACACACGTGGTCTGCACCAGCATCAAGATGACTCTTCACCGCAGCAGTCACTGTGTCGATAGAACCCCACGCAACAATTGCGTCCACCAGACGATCTTCTTGATTCGTGATTTCCTCTTCGGTGAATCCGAATCGCTTCAAGTTATTTGCGTAGTTCGGTAAACGCGTGTATGTCGTCATGTACTTGCGCGCAATTTCTCTCGCCTTTGTTGCGTCGGTTTCCAACACCACCGCAAGCTCTGGTGCCAAGAGCGCTTCAGAGCCCATTGTCTCGCGGGCAAATGCGGTGTGCTCCACCGGTGTGAAATATGGATGAGCACCAGCACCGCGTTCGGCAGACAGCTTCAACATCTTTGGCCCGAGAGCCGCCAACACACGCTGCGGCGTGGTTGTCGGCGCAGCGCCAAAGAAGATTCCGTTATCCATTGCGTCGAGGTATTCCACCATCGTGCTGTACGGCTTGTCGTAATTGCCTTTATGCACACCTTGCACCATCGGCGCATGACTGACACCAATGCCCAACAAGAAACGATCGGGGAATGCTTCGGTCAATGTCTTCCAACCGGCCTGCATTGTCTGTGCCGTACGCGCGTGCAAACTTGCAATGCCCGTTGCCAGAACCAAATTCTTTGTTGCAGATAGAAGCAACGCAGTTGATGCAAATGGTTCACGAATGACAGCTTCAGGAACCCACACGGCCCCGTAACCCATCTCTTCTACTTGCGCGATGGCTTCTTGTGCCTTCGTCATTGGTTGCAGATCAAAATCTGCTGCCCACAAGCCAATACGACCAAGATTCATGTTGCTCATCCCTGAGACGTTAGGCGTTCAGGGACACGAATTCACTAGCGCTGGTACACCCAGTCATCAATGAGACGACGTGCAATGGACATTGCTGGTGGAATCATTGGCAGCTCTTCTCGCTTGTACCAATTCGCATCGAGAATTTCGACTGGGTCGCACACGATGTCACCGGAGACCCAATTCGCAGTGAAGCCCAACATCAGTGAGTGCGGGAAAGGCCATGGCTGGCTCGCCACATAACGAACGTTGTCCACCTTCACGCCCACTTCTTCTTCTACTTCGCGCGCAACTGCTTGTTCCAAGTTCTCCCCCGCTTCGACGAAGCCTGCGAGAGTTGAATACATCGGCACAGGGAAATTAGCGCCACGTGCCAGCAGTGCCTCTTGAGCATCTCCTTCACCACGAGTCACCAAAGTGATAATTGCTGGAGCGAGTCGTGGGAATGCCATCAACTGACATGCAGGGCAGACATAGGCACGTTCATTGGTAGCCAGCTGAGTTGGCTCGCCGCAACGACCACAGAAGCGATGCGTGCGACCCCACTCCACCAACTGCACTGCACGACCAGCAACGGCCCACTCGGTTTCACTCACACGACCAAACAATGCGCGAAGATCCATTTCGGCGCCGTACCCAGGGTCTTGCCCATGCGGCACATCAATGCCCCAACAAGCAACGTCGCCATGCATTCCAAGGAAATGCTGGTCCCACTGCTCCTCCGCTGGCTGATTGTCGATAAAGACCTTGCTGCCCACCACGTGAATAAATCGGTGTTCTCGGGCATGTTCGGCCGGCGTCAATGAGGGACGGAAAGAGGATTCGTGCGGGTTCATCTCCATTGACGGTAGTAGGCAGGGGCTTGCCTAGGATGAGCCAATGGCACGTAATCAGAATCCAGTCGTAATCGTCGATGCAGTACGCACCCCTATCGGGCGTCGTAATGGCGGTTTATCCACCCTTCACCCCGCAGAACTTCTTGGTCTTGCTCAGAAGGCAATCATCGAGCGCAACGGCATCGACCCTTCCATCGTTGAGCAGGTCGTTGGTGGCTGCGTGAGCCAGATTGGTGAGCAGTCGTTCAACGTCACTCGTACCGCATGGTTGGCAGCTGGCCTTCCACTCACCACGGCTGCAACCACCGTTGACACTCAGTGCGGATCTTCACAACAGGCCACCGGCCTTGCCGCGTCGCTCATCGGTTCCGGCATTGTCGACGTTGCAATCGCATGTGGTGTTGAAGTCATGAGTCGCGTGCCCATCGGCGCCAACAGCAAGAAAGAACTCGGATTGGGCGTGCCCATTCCAAAGACCTACTTCGAAGAGTACGAAATGACTTCACAGTTCGAAGGTGCAGAGCGCATCGCCGACAAGTGGGAAGTGACCCGTGCAGACACCGATGCTTGGGGTGTTGAGTCCCAGGCACGTGCAGCACGCGCGTGGAACGAAGATCGTTTCTCTGGCCAATACATCGAAGTTGATGCACCAGAAGTCAACGAAGCCGGCGAAGTCATCGGCACACGCCGCATCACCAAGGACGAAGGCCTTCGCGAGACAACACTTGAGAAGCTTTCTTCTTTGAAGCCAGTTGCTCGCCCAGAAGGTGTTCACACTGCAGGCAACTCTTCACAGATTTCGGATGGCGCAGCTGCTGTTCTCATGATGACTGAAGAGAAGGCACAGTCACTTGGCCTCAAGGCACGTGCTCGCATTGTTGACTCTTGCCTTGTCGGTGTTGACCCTGTCCTCATGCTCACAGGCCCGATCGACGCAACTGAGCGTTTGCTCGAGCGCAACAACCTCAAGATTGATGACATCGATGTCTTCGAGATCAATGAGGCATTCGCATCCGTGGTCCTTGCATGGGCCAAGGCAGTGGGTGCTGATCTCGAGCGCACCAACCCGAACGGTGGTGCAATTGCATTGGGTCACCCACTCGGCGCAACAGGTGCCTTCCTGATCACCAAAGCTCTCAATGAGTTGGAGCGCACCGGTGGTCGCTACGGCATCATTTCCATGTGCTGTGGTGGCGGTCTCGGTACCGGCACTCTCATCGAGCGCATCTAAGCAAAGGAGCGCGCAACGTCGCGCAGAACTACTCCGATCATCGTGAGCATCTGTCTCACTCTCGTATCGTGCACAGCCACCCGCATCCCAACGGATGCGGGTGGTCGCATTATCGGCACAGTTACACACGTCTCTGATGGCGACACTCTGACGGTCTCTATTGCCGGGCATCACGAGACCATCCGACTCATCGGCGTTGATACTCCCGAGACGGTGCATCCGAAGAAGCCTGTGCAGTGCTGGGGTCCCGAGGCATCCGCTCACACCAAGTCCACGTTTCCGCCTGGCACAAAAGTGTTTCTTGCTCGAGACGTTGAGGCTCGGGACAAATACGGCAGGTTCTTGGCCTATCTGTACCGCGCATCCGACAACTTGTTTTTCAATCATGAGCTCGTCGCCGATGGCTGGGCGAGGCCGTATCCCTTTGAGCCCAATACTTCTCAGGCAGTTGAGTTTGCGGCTGCGGCAAGCATGGCCCAGCACGAGCAACTCGGGCTCTGGGCACATTGTCAGGGGTAGGGTTCACTCATGGCGGAACAGCGCACACTCGCATCGCGTTTAGGACATCCCGACGACGCACGATTGGTCATCATTTCGTGTGACGACTTGGGCTCATGTCATGGCGCCACCGTCGGCGTGTACCAAGCCATTCGCGAAGGCCTTGCGACGTGCGCATCAATCATGATGCCAGCACCATGGGCACGTTTCGCCGCCGATGAATACAACGGTGAAGACATCGGTGTTCACCTCACGCTCAATGCAGAGCATCCTTCATATCGATGGGGTCCTCTCACGCATGCACCATCACTTCTTTCTGGAGAAGGTGGATTCCCTCGTTCCGTTGACGACCTCTGGGAGCATGCAGACTCCACCGAAGTGCTGCGTGAATGTCGCGCACAAATTGAACGTGCAATCGCCTGGGGCATTGATGTCACTCACCTTGCGCCGCACCTCACGTCCATCACACTGCGCCCTGAATTCTTTGACGTGTATCTCGAACTTGCCTATGAGTTCAAGTTGCCCATTCGTTTACCGTCCACAATCACAGCGGAGGCTGCGGGATTCCCATTCCGTCAACTCGCTGCCGACGAAGGTGTTGTCTTCCCCGACCACTTCGACCACGACTGGCGCACGGGAAGTCGCGAACGGGTTTTTGCCGCCATTGCAAATCTGCAGTCAGGTGTGACGGAGATTCATGTGCAGCCCGCCATCGACACACCAGAAGTGCGTGCATTGGGCGGAGTAACGGATGGCTGGATCGACGATCTCGAACTTGTGACCGCGAATCAAGAACTGCGCCAGGCAATTGCCGATAGTGGCGCAGTGCTAATTGGATATCGCGAACTGCGCGATGCCATGCGCGCTGGCTGATTCACACGCCAGCAATTCGTCACTACGACGTTACGGAAATGTGCTCGCGCACCTCGAAGAACAAGTCGGTCTCCAACATGCCCTCGGGGAGATCGCCAAAGATGCTCTTTGCAAGAATCCAGTCTTCCCACGGGTACACCTTGGCGAGCTCTTCGTCATCAAGACCGAACCACCACTTCGAGGTTGGATCGATTTGCGTTGCATGAGCAAGCAACGACTCAGTGCGTGCACGAAGGTATGCACCAATTTCAAGACGCGTCGTGATGCGGTGATCTTGCGAAGGGCGAGCTAACCACTTCTCGTCAAATGGTGATTCGCCAAACTTCAGCAGCAATGCTTCATGCACAGCAAGCACGCGCTCTTTTGCCCACAACGTGTAATACATCTTTGACACTTGCCACGGCGCACCAAGTTCTGGATACCAAGTGGGATCACCTGCGCGTTCGAAGGCCAAGATGCTGATGTCATGCACTCGTAAATGATCAGGGTGCGGATATCCCGCTTGATCATCGTTATAGGTAAGGATTACCTGGGGCTTCTCAGCGCGAATCAATGCGACAAGTCGACCTGTTGCTTCATCGATGTCTGCCATGTGGAAACAGTCAGGATGATTGTTGGGTTCAGAACCCGCCATTCCCGAGTCGCGATAACCCAACATGTGCAGCGCCGAGAATCCGATCGCCTCAATTGACTTCTTCAACTCATCAGGACGCAGACGCGCGATGATCTCGCGCTCCTCTTCTGGTGTTGCGCCATGAAACGGTTGACCGGGCTCACGGAGTGCAGGATTCTGCAAATCGCCTTCCTCACCACCGGTACAGCACACCAAGACTGTGCGGACACCTTCTTCGTAGTAGCGCGCAACTGTGGGAGCGCCCTTCGATGCTTCGTCATCAGGATGCGCATGAATCGTCATCAAACACAATGGTTCACCAGTAGACGAAAGCGGCTGTGTCGACATCTGTTTCAGGATAGTGAACCGAGCCCACGAGTTCCCGATGCGCTGAATAGAGTCACAGAGATGACTTCTCTCCGTGCTTTCGGACTAGCTGCCCTGACTTCAACGTTCTTGTTGGCGTCGTGCCTCTCCGATGGTCGAGACATGAAGCCACCATCCGCACTTCAGACTGCAGCGTTCACGAGCGCGACAACACTTCCCCCGGTTGCCGATGATGGTGCAGACCAGACAACAGCGATGTCTGTCACCGCGCCGTGGGCCAATGGCAAAGCAATGCCGATTCGATATACCTGCGACGGCGAGGCGGTATCACCTCCATTGATCTGGACAGCGGGTCCGCTTGAGACCAAGGCCTACGGTCTCGTTCTTCGCGACAACGACGCCCCGGACTTCAATCATTGGGTAATCGCGAACATGAGCTCGGGCACTACCTCGCTGACCGAGAACGAAGTTCCCGCTGGAGCATTCGTGGCGTTGAACAGCGCGAACAAACAGTCCTACGCGGCACCCTGTCCACCGAAGGGTGCAACCCACTCGTACACGCTGACGGTGTATGCCCTTCGGGAGCCAGTTGCCATCACGCCACCCGCACTCCCCGCCACCGTTATCGCCGCTATGGATGCAGCGGTCCTCGAAGTTGCCACCACCGACTTCACATACTCCCGATAAATCCCTTCGTTACTCTCGGTAGTCGTCAACCACACTGAGGAGTCAGTCCACCGCAGAGGGCGTTCAGTCTGTGAGAATGTCTCTATCGACTCCACCACTGCCGCCCTGCCGATAGGCGTTTTTGAGACTGACGTCAACTGTCGTCTCACAACAGGCAACGATGCATTTCGCTCATTGGTACTCGACGGTGCACCACTAGTTGTCGGTACTGCGCCGTGGACAAATGCATTGCCGCATGAACGCACTGAAT
>CALBSD010000033.1 GCA_937927625.1 uncultured Actinomycetes bacterium
TATTGGCCCGCAATGCTGATGTCTGCTGGCATTGAGCCACCAAAGGGCTGGGCCGTGGGCGGCTGGTTGCTTGTCGGCGGCGAGAAGATGTCAAAGACATCAGGCAACGTCGTCAACCCACTGGAACTTGTTGATGAAATCGGCGTTGATGGTTTCCGTTATTACGTCTTGTCTGACACCGGATACGGCAACGACGGAGACTTCACTTACGAAGGTCTTATCAGCCGTTACAACTCCGACCTTGCGAACAACTTGGGCAACCTTGCAGCACGTGTTGCAACTGTTGTTGGCAAGAAGTGCGAAGGTCTCGGAACTTCACCATCGGCCGACAGCCCACTTGCACCAATTGCTGAACAATCAGTGAGAGAAACGATTGAGCACTGGGAAGTTGTTCAACCATCACGTGCACTGGAAGCAACCTGGCAACTCATTCGTGCAACCAATGCTCACCTTGAGAACAACGAGCCATGGAAAGTCGAAGCTGGTCCGCTCGTTGATTCCGTCATGGGCGATGCACTTGAAGCACTTCGTATCGTCACCATCCTCGCCTTCCCCGCTATCCCTGACACCGCTCGCGAAATCTGGCGTCGTATTGGCATGACATCCAACATCGAAGATTGTCATATCGGCACCGACACCTCATGGGGTCAATACGTCGCAGGCAATCCCGTGGAAAAGGGCGATCCGCTTTTCCCACGCCGCACCATCGCTTAGGAATCTTCCGCATGAGTCACGCCGCTGGATGGACAGATACGCATTGCCACATTCATGACGACAAAATGGCATTCGGTTCTGACGAATCTTTGAATCGTGCTCGCGAAGCGGGTGTTGAACGCTTTGTTGTCATTGGTTGCGATGCAGACACCACCGCAGCAGCGTTAGATATTGCGTCGCGTCATAACGACGTATGGGCAACTGTCGGTCTTCACCCACATGATGCAACACAGGGCGTTGCTTCCATTGTTCCGTTTATTGCACAGCCGCGAGTTGTCGGCATTGGCGAATGCGGCCTTGATTACTACTACGAACATTCACCACGCAAAATTCAGATGCCTGCATTTGCAGAGCAGATTGCTTTGGCGAAAGAACACGACCTCACACTTGTTATTCACACTCGTGATGCATGGCAAGACACGTTCGATGTTCTCGATGCAGAAGGCATGCCTGAGAACACGATTATTCATTGCTTCACTGGCGGCCCTGATGAAGCCCGTGCGTGCCTCGACCGAGGTGCGTATCTCAGCTTCAGTGGCATTGTGACTTTTAAGAATGCTGTGGAACTTCGAGAAGCCGCAGAGCTGTGCCCTATCGACCGCATCCTCGTTGAGACGGACAGTCCATTCCTTGCACCAGTACCGCATCGTGGTCGCCCGAATGAGCCTGCACATGTCGGCATCGTGGGCACAGCAATTGCAGATCTTCGCGGCCATGACGCTGCAGATTTCGCAGTTCGCACCACAGCGAACGCTCTTCGTGCGTTTCCCCGCATACATTCATAGGTAGATGGATTTCACTCGCTTCGACAAGAACCGCATGACGGTGGCTGTCATCGCTACGGCGGTGTTGATCCCACTCCTCTTTATGGCTGGCGGTCGTTCATCAAATTCTTCTGCCGAGACCATCAAGGCCACCACAACCACGTACGACCTAGGGCTCTCCACCGATGGCACTGCAGATGCGCCGGCGAATCTCGATGGTCCCGTGAGCCAAGACCCGAATGGTTCAGGCGAGATTGCGTATCCTGCCGATAACGACGGACAGATGGCACGTGTCATCGCTTCGTACAAGCGTTTCCCCAACTCCGCAAAGACCGGTTGCGCCACAACGGCAGCGCCGCTCGGCGCAACTGTCACAGTGCGCAATCTCAATAACGGCCACAAAACAACATGTCTCAACATCAACATCGGTCCCACTTCTGGCACTTTCGGCATCATCATGAATACAACCGTGTTCGAATCAATCGCAGAACTTGTTGATGCACCACTTCCTGTTGAGTTGACCTGGTGACGCTTTCTCGCTCCGATGCATCGCGCCAACTGGAAGGCGCCGGTTTGCGTGCAAAGCGCGCATTGGGACAGAACTTTGTCGTTGATGCCAACACTGTGCGCAAGATTGCACGTCTTGCCAATATCGATAATCACGGACATGTTTTGGAAATTGGCGCCGGTCTTGGGTCTCTGACACTTGCTCTTGCCGAAACTGGCGCACAAGTCACGGCAGTAGAAGTTGATGACCAACTCATTCCTCTTCTGCACGAGAACGTTGATCCAATTGACAACATCACGGTTGTTCACGCTGATGCGATGAAGCTCAACTGGAATGAACTTCTTGTTGGCGGCGATCAGTGGGCACTTGTTGCCAACCTCCCGTACAACGTTGCAACACCACTCGTAGCTGATGTTCTCGACTTCGTCCCACAAGTGCAACGCATGTTGGTAATGGTGCAAAAAGAAGTGGGCGAACGTTTCTGCGCATCTCCATCAACAGAGGCATATGGCGCACTCAGCGTGAAGGTTGCATTCCACGCCACTGCACGCATCGCTGGCATCGTGCCACCAACTGTTTTTCTTCCGAAGCCCAATGTTGATTCTGCACTTGTTGAAATTGTGCGACATGCAGAACCGATCGATGCCCACATCAACCAAAAAGAACTGTTTTCATTGGTTCGAATGGGTTTCGCCAAGCGTCGCAAAATGTTGCGTGGTTCACTTGCCGGACGTGTCTCACCTGAACAATTCGAAGAAGCAGACATTGCACCCACTGCACGTGCCGAGGAACTTTCTGTGCACGATTGGATGCGCCTTGCACGCATCGTGAATGGTTCTGGCCAGTGATTCAACTCGAGGCGCCAGCGAAGCTCACGTTGACACTCTCCGTCACTGGCGTGCGCGCCGATGGTTATCACCTCATCGATGCCGAGATGGTCGCACTAGATATTGCCGACATCATCACGATGGAAGAGGCTTCATCCACGAAGATCACGCTGGATGGTCCATTTACTGACGGCATCCCAACAGATGAGTCAAACCTCGTACATAAAGCTCTTGCACTCACCGGTCGTACGGCCCATGTACACATCACCAAGAACATTCCACATGGTGGAGGTCTGGGTGGCGGCTCGACTGATGCTGCAGCAATTCTTCGGTGGGCGAACTTTTCCGACACCACCGCTGCCGCCAATGTGGGAGCCGACATTCCGTTTTCACTTTTCGGCGGCCGCGCTCGTGTCACGGGAATCGGCGAGACAGTGGACCCACTGCCCTTCGAATCACGCGACATCACATTGTTGATTCCACCTGTTTATGTCTCCACACCACTTGTGTACAAGACCTGGGACGCCATGCGCGGGCCCACGGGTGACAACGGAAACGATCTCGAGCCAGCGGCAGTATCAGCAGTTCCGGAACTTGCTCTCTGGCGAGACCGCATCACGGAAGCGTTGGGTTACCGGCCGTTTCTGGCGGGCTCGGGGGCTACCTGGTTCGTCAACGGCCACGCTCCTGACATCTCTGGTCAGGTGGCCGGACTTCGGGTGGTACACACGACAACGCGCCCCGATGCGGGACGCGTTGCATGATTTTGTACGTGTAGTTGTAGTGCTACTTGCGACGCTGGTGGCGTGTGCGGCGAAGCATCTTCTTGTGCTTCTTTTTGCGCATGCGCTTGCGACGCTTCTTGATCAGAGAACCCATAAGGCATAAGAACCTATCGGGACAATGCAGAAAAAAGAAAATCCGCTACCGTTATTACTTCCTTCCGGGATCGTTCAATTGGCAGGACAGCGGGTTTTGGTCCCGTTAATAGGGGTTCGAGTCCTCTTCCCGGAACTAACAGGCTCCTTGTAGCCCTCCACAACTGGCTCGCCAGTAGCGCGACTCAGTCGCCAATGGGCTCAGCGTCCCCGCGTTCTACACTTGGCTTCCATGAGCAACCGTTCCATGGAGAAGGTCACCACCAAGCGCTTGTCGCTTTTCACCGGACGGACGCATCCCACGCTCGCCGATGAAGTCGCAGGACATCTGAACATTGCATTGGGCGATGCCAACGTTGTGCAGTTTGCAAACGGAGAAATTCGTCCTCGCTTCTCCGACAGCATTCGCGGTGGCGATGTGTTCATCATGCAATCGCACTTCGGTACTGATGCCGGTTCAATTAACGACAGCATCATGGAACAACTCATCATGATTGATGCCGCACAGCGCGCGTCTGCAAAGCGCATTACTGCTGTGTGCCCGTTCTACGGATACGCACGTCAAGACCGCAAAGCTGAAGGTCGTGAACCAATCACTGCGCGTCTTGTTGCAGACATGTTCAAAGCAGCGGGTGCGTCTCGCATGGTTTCCATCGACTTGCACAGCAGCCAGATTCAAGGCTTTTTCTCTGGTCCAGTTGACCACCTCACTGCCTTGCCTGTACTTGAGCAGTACGTCCGTCAACACGCAGAACAAGATCTCGTCATTGTGTCGCCCGATGCTGGTCGCGTGAAAGTTGCAGAACGTTTCGCTCAGCACTTGTCCGACAAGAACGCCGACGTTGCTTTCATTAACAAGCGCCGTCCAAAGGGCACACAGAACGTTGCCATCGCAAAGGAAGTTATTGGCGACATCGATGGCCGCCTCTGCATCCTCACCGACGACATGATCGACACCGGTGGCACCATCTGCTCCGCTGCCGAACTTCTTCTGGAGCGCGGCGCAAAGGAAGTCTGGGCAATGGCAACACATGGCGTGTTGTCCGACCCCGCCGTCGAGCGCCTCTCGAACTCCCCCATCACACGGGTCGTACTGACGAACACCTTGCCGCTGGCCGAGGACAAGATGTTTGACAAGGTCGAGGTGCTGTCCGTTGCCAAGATCATCGCCGATGCCCTCTCAGCCGTCTTCGACGAGACCAGCGTCTCGGAACTCTTCAACGGCGAAAACCAGTCGTAAGAACCCCCAGAGGGGCTATCCACCCCTCATTTCGAGCCCATTTGGCTCGCCGTGTGGCAGTTGGCGGAAGCGGGCATAGACTCGCTCACCGTGTCGAATACAGCAACTCTCTCCGCCGAAGTAGGCCGCGAAACAGGTAGCGCAGCTTCCCGTCGTCTCCGCGCCGCCGATCGCATTCCAGCCGTCCTCTACGGACATGGCATGGAGCCCATCTCTCTCACCGTCGTTCGTCGCGACCTTCGCGTGGCCATCTCTGGTCCTGCAGGTCAGAACACCATCCTCACCCTCAACGTTGATGGCAAGAACTACAGCGCGGTCATCAAGGAACTGCAGCGCCACCCAGTGCGCCGCAACGTTGCTCACATCGACTTCATCCAGATCGACCTGACCGAGCAAATCACCATGCATGTTCCAGTGGTTCTCACCGGAACAGCAAAGGCAGTTCTTTCTGCAGGTGGCCTCGTTGACCCAGCAGTCGACACCATCGAAGTTCGCACCACTCCAGCAAACGTGCCGAACGAAATCGCTATCGATATCTCTGAGATGCGCACCGACAGCGTGATCCGTTTGGGCGACATCAAGTTCCCTGCCGGCGTTGTTGCCACAGGTGATGCCGACATGCCAGTGGCAACAGTTCTTATCTCGCGCGCTGCAACCGAAGCTGCACAGGCTGCTGCCGCAGCTGAAGCTGCACCCGAAGCAACCGCCTGATGACACGGCCCACGGGTCGTCATCACATTTGACTAGCCATGTTGCGCCGCTCTGAACCTCGTTCGGGCGACATGCAACGAACGCTCATCGTTGGCCTTGGGAATCCAGGCAAGAAGTACGCCCGCACTCGACACAACGTGGGCACCGATGCGATTGAGTTACTTGCACAACGCCTTCATGTTTCTTTAAAGGTCGGTCGCGACCGTGCACAGATTGTTGAAACTCGCATTGGTGACCATGCCGTTGTTCTCGCCATTCCCACCACGTGGATGAATGAATCCGGTGAAGCGGTTGGCCCGATTGCGCGGCGCTACAAAATTCCTGCAGCCAACATCATCGTCATTCACGACGAACTTGACCTCGAACCTGGTGCAGTGAAGTTGAAAATGGGTGGCGGTCTCGCTGGCCACAACGGGCTCAAGTCGGTGTCTCAACACATCGGCACCAATGATTACGCCCGCGTGCGCATCGGCGTGGGCAAACCCGCTTCCAAAGAACAAGGCGCCGACCATGTTCTTTCTTCCATTCCCCCTGCAGAGCGAAAGATTCTTGATGTCGCAACAGAGGTCGCTTGTGATGCAGTCGAACGCATCATGAAAGAAGGCCTTGATGCCGCGATGCGGGAGTACAACGCACGGTGAGCGAGAACACCGAAACTCTTATCCCCTTTGAATCACTTGCTGCGGTCGTATCACACGAACCAGGCATTGATGCAATCGCTGGCTCTCGCAACTCCGTCATCGCTGTTCCTGAAGCTGCCCGTGCCGCAGTTCTTGCGGGCATCACACGCGCTAATGGTCGCCGACCGATTGTGATTGCAACACCGACAGGAACGATGGCGCAAGAAGTTGCGGATGACCTTGCTGCATTCCTTGGTGAATCCTCTGTCGATCTTTTTCCCGCGTGGGAAACTTTGCCCTTTGAGCGCGTGAGTCCTGCAGTACACACGATGGGTGCCCGTATGCGCACCATGTGGCGTTTGCGCAATGAAGAGGAATGCCCCACTGTGATTGTCGCAAGCACGCGTGCGCTGTTGCAGAAACTCGCACCAGGCACGACAACAACTGACCCCATCCGCATCTCTGTCGGGACAACTGTCAACATCGACCAATTGTGTGAACAACTGGTGCACTTTGGATACCGACGTGAGACAGTGGTGGAACATCGTGGTGAGTTCGCACGTCGCGGCGCCATCGTTGACATCTTCCCCGCCACCGATTCCGAACCAGTGCGCGTTGATATGTGGGGCGACGAGATTGACCGACTCACACGTTTCACCATCTCAGATCAGCGCAGTACTGATGACCTTGCAACGACACTCATCTTTCCTGCACGTGAACTTCTCTATGTCGATGGCGTGAAAGAGAGAGCGGCAACTCTTGTCGCATCTGAACCATGGGGACGTGAGCAATGGGAACGATTGTCCGAAGGCCAGATCTTCGATGGCATGGAGAGTTGGTTGCCGTGGTTAACCGACCATGACGAACTCTTAACGGACCACATCGGTGACGATGCACTCATCATCTTGATTGAGCCACGTCGCATGAGCGACCGCGCAAATGACTTGTTGGCCGAAGAAGATGACCTCGCGCGTGCGCTGGCCACATCATGGGCACGCGATGCCAACGTCGCCTTCCCGCGACTGCATGTCAACACCGACCGATTGCTGTCCGGTGACCAACGAGTTCCCACCATTTCATTTGTGCCGAGCGCGGAAAGCGTTGATGGCCCTGCGGTTCCCGCTTCCACATGGGGCACCATCGTGCACGACCCCACATCGGTGGTTCGTCGTCTCAACGAAATGCTCACAGAGAAATGGCGCATCATCGTTGCCGCCGAAACAATTGAGTCTGTTGCGCGCCTTGTTGACCTCATGCGTACACACGGCATCGACTTCACCGCAACGAACGATGCGGACACACTCGCGAAGCCTGGTGCTTGGGTCACATGCGCACCGCAGTCACACGGTGTGTCATTGCCCAACTCCAAAGTCGCCATCATCACAGAGTCCGACCTCAGTGGTCGTCGACGCACACGTCGTACCAAGCCTTCGCGCGGTCGCTCTTCCACCACCGTTTTCGAAGATCTGCAGCCCGGTGGTTACGTGGTCCATGCGCATCACGGCGTTGGCAAATACGAGGGCATGGTCAAGCGCGCCATTGGCGGTGTTGAACGTGATTACTTGCTCATTGCATACAAGGGTGGCGACAAGCTCTATGTACCAACGGAGCAGATTGGCGTCATTCGTCAATATGTAGGCGGCGAGGCACCATCGCTGCACCGAATGGGCGGCAGCGACTTCGCACGTGCCAAGTCAAAAGTGCGTTCTGCAGTTCGCGAAGTTGCTCAGGAGCTCGTTCTTCTTTATCAACGTCGCGTCAGCGCCAAAGGCCATGCGTTCGCACAAGACACCCCGTGGCAGAGCGAGATGGAATCTGCATTCCCGTTTGTCGAGACTCCTGATCAGTTGACTGCCATTGCATCAATCAAGGAAGACATGGAACGTGATGTTCCAATGGATCGTCTGGTGTGCGGTGATGTGGGCTTTGGCAAAACGGAAGTTGCCGTGCGCGCGGCATTCAAAGCAATTCAAGACGGAATGCAGGTTGCAGTTCTTGTACCCACAACCCTTCTCGCTACTCAGCATGGCAATACATTCGCCGACCGTTTTGCCGGTTACCCCATCAAAGTGGAAGTGCTTTCACGGTTTCTCACCGCTAAAGAAGCAAAAAAGGTCATCGCAGGATTGAAGACTGGCGAAATCGACTGCGTCATTGGTACTCATCGCTTGTTACAAGAGAGCGTTGAGTTTAAGAACCTTGGCCTTCTCGTTGTGGATGAAGAGCAGCGCTTTGGCGTGCAACACAAAGAAGCGATGAAGCGGATGAAGACAAATGTTGACGTGCTGTCGATGTCTGCAACTCCAATTCCGCGAACACTCGAGATGAGCCTTGTTGGTATTCGTGACCTCTCATTGCTACAAACACCACCTGCAGAACGTCAGCCCATCCTCACTTATGTTGGCGAACAGAGCGAACAAGTTGCCATCGAAGCAATTCGTCGAGAGCTTCTCCGTGAGGGTCAAGTCTTCTGGGTGCACAACCGCGTGCAATCAATCGAAGAACGTGCCGCCGAACTTCGTGAATGGGTTCCGGAAGCGAGAGTTGCAGTTGCGCACGGCCAGATGGATGAAACGCAATTGGAACAAATCGTGTTGGATTTCTGGGAAGGCCTCTACGACGTTCTGGTGTGCACCACCATCATCGAAAGCGGCATCGACATGCCAACTGTGAACACTCTTGTTGTAGAACGTGCTGATCTTCTCGGACTTGGCCAGATGCACCAGTTACGTGGACGTGTGGGACGCAGCGGACAACGCGCGTATGCGTACCTTTTCCACCCTCGCGACAAAGTGCTCTCCGAAGATGCATACGAACGTCTACGCACCATCGGCGAGACAACCGAACTTGGCAGCGGCTTCAAGATTGCAATGCGCGACCTTGAAATTCGTGGCGCAGGAAACTTGCTTGGCGAAGCGCAAAGCGGACACATTGCTGCTGTTGGTTACGACCTCTATTGCCAGATGGTCACGGAAGCAGTGTCCGAGATGAAAGGTGAACGCACCGAGGAAGACGTCGAGATCAAGGTCGACATCTCTGTTGATGCTCACTTGCCCGATGATTATGTCCCAAGCGAAGACTTGCGCCTCGAGGCATACCGTCGCCTCGCCACCGTGCGAACTGCACAAGAACTCGTCGACATTGAAAATGAATGGCGCGACCGTTTTGGTCCGCTGCCCGCACCAGCTCAGTCGTTGATTGCCGTCGGAGCATTGCGCGTGGAGTGCATCCGCATTGGCATCACAGAAATCATGACGAACCGTAATGAGGCGCGCATCAGCCCTGTTCAATTGCGTGCAAGCCAGACCATGGCTCTGCGTCGTCTCGCTCCAGGGTCAATATTCAAAGAGCAATCAGGCCTTCTGACGGTGGTGATGAAGCGTGGCGCAAACCCCACGGCCATCCTCACAGACCTCTTGCGAGAGTTGTTTGAGCCTGCCGACCACTAAGGTCTAAGGGTGTCCACGACCTTCCTCACCCGCCGCATTCTTCCTCTTTTCGCCGCCAGCATTCTTGGCCTCACTGCATGCGGATCTTCTTCCGTGGTGACGTCCACCAACGATGCGTTCACCATCAACGGCGATGCCTTCTCTAAGAAGGATCTCAACGCAGTGATTGATGTCCTTGTCACTGCTGGCCAGATCACCAAACAGAACGACACCATCTCCAAGGAAGACATGCTTCCCGTACTTCAAGTCATGGTGAAGTATGAGGCATACAAGCAGTTCATTAAGAAGTTCAACCTCAAGGAAACTGCGGCTGATCGCGCACAGGTGACTCAAATGGCGTCCGCTGACCAAAACTTCCCGATGTATCCAAAGCCACTCCAGGATTTGTTGATCAACCTCAATCTTGCATCAGTCACCACCTCTGCAATGAAGACACCATCAGATGCAGAACTTGAAAAGCTATACAACAAGGCCCCCGCAGCTGCAGGCGTGTTGTGTCTGAGCCACATCCTTGTCAAGACAAAAGCACAGGCTGAGAAAGTTCTTAACCAACTCGATGGCGGTGCAAAATTTGCTGATGTTGCAAAGGCGAAGTCCATTGAGTCAGCAGCAAAAACCACTGGTGGTTCACTCGCAAACGGTGAAGAGGCCTGCTCACCTCTCGAATCACTGCAGCAAAGCTTTGATGCTGACTTCATGGTCGGTGCCGTTGCCGCAAAGCCAGGCGTTCCTACCGGCCCTGTCAAGAGCTCTTTTGGTTGGCACATCATCCTCAGTCATCCATACAGCGAAGTGAAGACTTCGGTCGCGAGTGTGTTGTCTAAGAACGCCGGTGCAGCGCTTCTTGCTGGCTTCATGGCAACGTCAAAGATTTCCGTCAACTCCGTGTATGGCACATGGGTTGGCGCCACCTCAAAGATTTCGTAATGGCGCGCATCGTCATCGTTGGCCTCGGCCCCGGAGACGATGATCTCGTTACTGTCGCAACTTTGGCAGTGATTGAGCGCATACCTGTGCGTTTTCTTCGTACGGTGCAACACCCATCAGCACATCTTGTTCCTCAGGCAACAACGTTTGATCACGTGTACGACGGCGCACATTCTTTTGAAGATGTGTACGCAACAATTGCATCTGAACTCATCGCTGCTGCCAATCAACATGGCGAAGTGCTCTACGCAGTTCCCGGTTCTCCATTAGTTCTTGAACGTACCGTGGCGCATCTACGTGCACAGTCAGATGTTGAAGTAGTGCTTCTTGCTGCAGTGTCATTCCTTGATGAGGTGTGGCGCGTTCTCAACATCGACCCTGTTGAAGCCGGTGTCCATCTCATTGATGGACATGTCTTCGCCGAAGCTGCTGCGGGCGTCACGGGCCCCATGCTTGTTGCACACACGCATGCCAATTGGGTGCTGTCCGACATCAAATTGAGCATCGACGATCCAGACCCAACAACTCCAATCATCTTGTTGCACCATGTTGGACTTCCCGATCAACGCATTGAGCACACCACGTGGTCAGAGATGGACCGCGTTCTCGAAGCCGACCATCTCACATCTCTCTACATCCCATCGCTGGCCACGCCTGTCGCAGCAGAGATGGTTCGCTTCCATCAGTTGGCTCGCACACTTCGCGATCAATGTCCGTGGGACATGGAACAAACTCATCACTCACTCGTGCGCTATCTCATCGAAGAGACCTACGAAGTTGTCGATGCGATTGAAAAGCTGAACGAAGACGATCCCAGTACCGACGATGATCTCATTGAAGAGCTCGGCGACCTTTTGTATCAAGTCGAGTTCCATGCAGCGATTGCCGAAGAACAAGGTCGATTCACCATGGCCGACGTTGCACGCACGGTGCACGACAAGTTGGTCTCACGACACCCGCATGTTTTTGGCGATGTTGAAGTCAACTCATCCAGCGATGTTGAAACGAACTGGGAAGCCATCAAGCGAGCAGAGAAGCCACACCGCACTGGCATCTTCGATGGCGTTGTTCAAGGTGCGCCTTCACTGCAGCTAGCCAGCAAGACACAAAGCCGCGCCGCAAAGGTGGGCTTCGACTGGCCCGATGTCAACGGCCCTCTCGCCAAGATCAGCGAAGAGGCTGCCGAGATTCGTGACGCCCTCACTACGGGCGACCCCGAGGCCACGATGGCAGAAGTCGGCGACCTCTTGTTTGCCGTGGTCAACGTGGCTCGCCACCTCGACATTGACCCCGAAAGTGCATTGCGCAGTGCTGTGAATAAATTCCGCTTCCGCGTGGAATCTGTGGAGAAACTGGCAGCGGACAAGGGTCTTGTTATGCAAGAAATGACCCTCGAGCAACTCGATGAACTCTGGGAAGTAGTCAAGACCTACCCGACTCACTAGCGTTCATCGAATGAGCGAAATCGTTGAAGTCATTGGTCGCGAAGTTTTGGACTCCCGTGGCAACCCCACGGTCGAAGTCGAGGTCGTTCTCGACAGTGGCGCAACAGGCCGCGCCATCGTTCCATCTGGTGCATCAACCGGTGAACACGAAGCGGTGGAACTGCGCGATGGTGGTTCTCGCTACCTCGGCAAGGGAGTGTCTCGTGCGGTGGAAAACGTGAACACACACATCGCTGCAGCCGTCACCGGTATGGACGCAACAGATCAGCGCGCATTCGACGCAGCACTGATTGACCTCGACGGAACAGAAAACAAGTCAAAGCTCGGCGCTAATGCAATGCTCGGCGCAAGCCTTGCAGTTGCACATGCAGCAGCAAACGAACTTGAACTTCCACTCTTCCGCGCAGTGGGCGGCCCACACGCACATGTTCTTCCCGTTCCCATGATGAACGTCATCAACGGTGGCGCACATGCCGACAACAACGTCGACCTTCAAGAGTTCATGATCATGCCTGTTGGCGCACCTAGCTTCCGCGAAGCACTGCGCTGGGGTGTCGAGACATACCACACACTCAAGAAAGTTCTGCACGATCGCGGTCTTTCCACTGCAGTCGGTGATGAAGGTGGCTTTGCTCCCAACCTCGCAAGCAACGAAGAAGCAGTCATCGTTCTTGTGGAAGCAATCGAGAAGGCTGGCTACGCACCAGGCACCGACATCGCAATCGCACTCGACCCTGCAATGAGCGAGTTGTACCGCGACGGCAAGTACCACCTCGCAGGTGAGGGCAAAGTTTTCTCCGGCGGCGAAATGGTCGAGTGGTGGACATCACTTGTTGACCGCTACCCCATCGTCAGCATCGAAGACGGAATGGCAGAAGACGACTGGGACGGCTGGGCTCAGATGACTGCATCACTTGGTGGTCGCATTCAGCTTGTGGGCGACGACCTCTTCGTGACCAATGCACGTCGCCTTCGCATGGGTATCGACCGCAAGGTTGCAAACAGCGTTCTCGTGAAGGTGAATCAAATCGGAACACTCAGCGAAACTCTCGACACTGTCGAGATGGCAACACGTCATTCGTACACCAGCGTGATGAGCCATCGCAGCGGCGAGACCGAAGACGCAACAATCGCGGATCTTGCTGTTGCGACGAACTGTGGCCAAATCAAGACCGGTGCACCTGCACGAAGCGACCGTGTTGCGAAGTACAACCAACTGCTTCGCATCGAAGAAGCACTCGGTGACTCGGCTCGCTTCCGCGGCCACTCTGCACTCGCACCACTGCGCTAAACCGAACTTATGTTCGCGTGCCACGCTGGCACGCCTCATTCACGGCACAATGGATAGGTGGCCCCACGCACCAAGACACCAGTGACCCGCGCGAGAGAGCGCACACGGGATATCACTCGTTCAATGGTGCGCCCCACCCCCGAAGATGCTCGATTTGGACGCCATGCCGTCACCAAATGGGGCATCAAGATCGTCGGCACCTCTGTTGCTCTCGCTGCCACCTTCTCCTTTGTCGTGATTCCTTTGCGCGACTATCGCGCTCAAAGCAAGGCACTGGATGCAAAAACCACCGAGTTTGAAGCCTTGGCCGATGCCAACGAGCAGCTGCAGACAGAAGTGAACGCGTTGTCCACGCCCGAGGGCATCCGCAATGCAGCCCGCACTTTGCTGGGTTATGTCTTGCCCGGTGAGCAGCGTTTGGCATTGGTCAAGATGCCTGCCTTGCCAACGGATCTTCCTCAGACATGGCCATACACGCTGGTCTCTGACATCGTGCGGGTTCGTGCGCAGGTGGCCCAGGCATCGGGTAATGCCCTCGCCCCACTTGGGCCGTAAGTAACTACTTCCTTCCCCTTTCAGCACAGGCACTTGCCTGAGTAGTGTCTGTCCTACATCAACGGCCATAGGCCAGGGGGAATCTGATGGGCGGAAGCATTCTTGGTAACCGGGTCCTTCGTAAAGAAGATCCGAAGTTCCTCACCACTGGCGGCAAGTACGTCGACGACCTACTTGACGAGCCGTTGCTCGTAAACGCGGTCCATGTCACGTATGCACGCAGTTCCGTTGCGCATGGCAACATCCTTTCCATTGACACTTCAGAAGCCGCAGCGATGCCTGGCGTCATTGCTGTCTTCACCGGCGCAGATCTCGGTTTGCAGCCGATGCCATCCGCTTTCAATCCAGCAGCAACACGCACGCTTCTCGCGATGGACAAAGTTCGTTACGTCGGCGAGCCACTTGCCATCATCGTGAGCGAAACTCGCGAACAAGGTGAAGATGCATCCGAAGCAATCATCGTCGACTACGACGTGCTCGAAGCGTTCGTTGATGTGGAACAAGCAATGGCAAGTTCCACTCTCCTTTACGACGCATGCGGAAGCAACGTCGTGTTCGACACCACTGCACTCGGCATCCCCGAGAATACTGGTGATGACTTCTTCGCTGATTGCGAAGTAGTTGTGAAGGGTCGCTTTGTCAACCAGCGCGTTGCACCATGCCCACTTGAGGTTCGTGGTGCTGCAGCAGCATGGGGAACAGATGGTCGTCTCACCCAGTGGTTATCTACTCAGCATGCACAAGGTGCACCTGGCCCGATTGCCGCAGCAAACGGTGTAGATGTTTCAGATGTTCGCGTGAAGACACCCGACGTTGGCGGTGGCTTCGGCGCAAAGATCGGCACGTACCCTGAAGACCTTCTGTTAGGTGTTGTCGCAAAGCGCATTGGTCGTCCTGTTCGCTGGCGCGAAACACGTAGCGAATCAATGGTCGGACTTGGCCATGGTCGTGCGCAATTGCAGTACATCACCATCGGTGGTTCACGCGATGGAAAAGTGTCGCACTACCAATTCCATGCCATCCAGGATTCTGGTGCATGGGTTGACATGGGCACCATCCTTGCACCGTTCATGACACGTCCAATGTCGTCTGGTGTGTACGCGATTCCAAATATCGAATGCCGCACCACATCAGTTGTGACCAACACAACTCCGACCGTTGCGTATCGCGGTGCTGGTCGCCCAGAGGCAACCGCAGCTATCGAACGTGCAATGGACATGTTTGCTGCGGAGATCGGCAAAGATGCTGCAGAAGTTCGCCGCATCAACCTCATTCCGAAGTTCATGGAGCCACACACCACCGCAATCGGTGGCACATACGACGTGGGCAATTACGAGGAATCACTCAACCGCGCACTTGCTGCTTCCGATTACGTCGGCTGGCGCAAGAAGCAAGCAGAGCGCCGTGCAAACAATGATCCGAAGCAACTCGGCATCGGCGTGAGCGTGTATGTAGAAATCACTGGCGGCGTTGGTACCGGTGAAGCTGCAAAGGTGGAGGTTCTCGATGACGGCAGTGCTCGTGTGTACACCGGCACCTCACCACATGGTCAAGGCCACGACACCTCATGGTCCATGTTGGCCAGCGAGCAAACCGGTATCCCGATGGACAAGATTGAGCTCATTTGGGGCGACACCGATCTCGTTCCTGTTGGTAGCGGAACCATGGGTTCACGTTCATTGCAGCAAGGCGGCAACGCGGTCTACTCCGTCGCGGGCACCCTTGCAGAAAAGGCAAAAGCAGTTGCTGCTCGTTTGCTCGAGGCGAATGAAGCAGACATCGTTCTCGACAAAGACCAGGGCATCTTCCACGTTGCAGGCACACCTGCCGTTTCAAAGACGTGGGCAGAGCTTGCAGTTGCAGAGAAGGCAACGGGTGGCCTCGTGCACTCCGATGTCATCGGTGTTGTCGGACCTACATTCCCCTTCGGTGCTCACGTGGGCATCGTGGAAGTGGATACCGAGACAGGCAAGGTGCGCCACATTGCGCATTATGCATGTGACGATGCCGGCACCGTCTTGAACCCAATGCTTCTCGAAGGCCAGATTCACGGCGGCGTTGCACAGGGTGCGGCACAAGCCCTGATGGAAGAAGTTCGTTACGACGAAGATGGCAACCCCATTACGTCGAACCTTGCGGACTACGCATTCATCTCTGCTGCTGAAATGCCCAGCGTTCATGTGATTCACATGGAGACCCCAACGCCGAACAACTTGATAGGCGCAAAAGGCATCGGAGAATCAGGAACCATCGGTTCCACTCCAGCACTTCAATCTGCCGTTATCGACGCAGTGTCACATCTCGGTGTGCGCCACATTGATATGCCCACATCAGCCGAACGAGTGTGGTCTGCTATTCAGCAGGCTCGCTAATTATTCATCTCATAGAACGACACAAGTAGAAGGAAACCACCATGAAGGTCACCATCACCGTCAACGGAACACAACACGAGAGCGAGATTGAGCCACGCACACTTCTCGTTCAATACGTACGAGAAACACTCGGTCTCACCGGCACCAACATTGGTTGCGACACCTCCAGTTGTGGCGCGTGTTCACTGCACGTCAATGGTGAATCAGTGAAGAGTTGCACCATGCTTGCTGCACAGGCAGACGGCTGTGAAGTCACTACCATCGAAGGCCTTGCAAAAGACGGTGTCATGCACCCAATGCAGCAAGCATTCATGGAGAACCACGGCTTGCAGTGCGGTTATTGCACACCAGGCATGGTGATGGCTTCCATCAGCTTGCTGAAGGAAAACCCCAACCCCACCGAAGAAGAAGTGCGTATTGGCCTTGAAGGCAACCTGTGTCGTTGCACCGGATACCACAACATCGTGAAGTCAGTGCTCGCGGCAGCACAGGCGAAGTAAGGAGCCACCGATGATTCCCGCACCTTTTGATTACAAGCGCGCATCTTCTGCCGAAGAAGCAATCGCACTCGTTGGCGAATACGGCGACGAGGCCAAGTTCCTTGCAGGTGGCCACAGCCTCTTGCCACTCATGAAGCTCCGTCTTGCTCAACCAGCAGTGCTTGTTGACATCGCACGCATCACCGACCTTTCCTACATTCGCGATGCGGGTGACCACATTGCAATTGGTGCACTCACACGACACATGGATGTTGAGAAGTCCCCCATCGTGTTGCAGCACGTGCCCTTGTTGGCAAATGCCGCAAGCCACGTTGGCGACCCACAGGTGCGCCACCGCGGCACCATTGGTGGTTCGATTGCACACGCAGACTCCGCATCCGATCTTCCTGCAACAACACTTGCCCTTGGCGCCACATACGTTGTTCAGGGCCCAAATGGTGTTCGCGAGATTCCTGCAAATGAGTTCTACGTGGGCTTCCTTGAGTCAGCTCTTGCCTCGGACGAAATGCTCACCGAGATTCGCGTTCCAAAAATGAACGGCGCAACCTGGGGCTTCCAGAAGTTCAACCGTCGTGCTCAGGACTGGGCAATCGTTGGTGTTGCTGCATGGAAGCGCGGCAACGAGTCTGGTGTTGCACTGGTCAACATGGGTTCAGTCCCTGTCCTTGCAACCAGCGTTGCACAGGCCATTGCAAGCGGTGCCAGCATCTCTGAAGCCGCAGAACTCGCAGCTGCAGAAGCAGAACCACAGTCTGACCTCAACGCAAGTGCGGAGTATCGCGTTCACCTCGCAAAAGTACTTGTGCGACGTGCGCTTGAGTCCACTAACGCCTAAGACGTCTTCATGACAGAACCGACGGACACTGCAATCGCTGTTCGTTGGTCTCTCCTTGGAATTTATTTCGCAGTCTTTTTTTGGAGCCTGATTAAGCACGGCATCCCAGTTGACCGCATTGCAGTCTTGCTGTGGATGCTTGTCGCATTCGGCATCTCCAGCATTGGCCGTACACGCGATGAGGTGAAACTCATGGTGCGCGACTGGTTTGTTCTTGTGATTATCTACATGATCTACGACTACAGCCGCGGTTCTGCCGATGATCTAGGTATCGGAGTGAATTACACCATTCCGCGCAACATTGATCGATTCATCTTCTTCGGTCGTGACCCCAATGTGTGGTTGCAGTCGTGGCTGCTTCATGACGACGTGCGTTGGTATGACGTTGGTGGCTCCATCATTTACATGACGCATTTCGTGTTACCGGTATTGCCACTTGCGATGTTGCGCATGCGCAATCGCACGGAATGGCTGCGTTATGTTCGCCGATTCTCTCTAACGCTCTACATCGCCGTGGCCACTTTCATTGTGTTCCCCACTGCACCGCCGTGGATGGCAGCGCAAAAGGGTTACACCAAGCCCGTGTACCGCATCACTGGACGCGGCTGGTGGGAACTTCATCTCAAGACAGTGTCGAAGACTCTTGACCGAGGTGCGGCCGTTCTGAATTCCGTGGCCGCTATGCCATCGCTTCATGCCGGTATGGCTTTACTCGTCACCCTCTGGTTCACCAGAAATGCCCCGAAATGGGTTCGCATCATTGCTCTTCTATTCCCGTTAGCAATGGCATTCACCTTGGTCTACTTCGGAGAACATTGGGCTATCGACACCATCATGGGTTGGGCCACCGTTCTTCTTGCGTGGAAGATCGCCGACATTTGGGAACAGCGCAAAGAAGCGCCGTCAGCTCAGACGTTGAACTGAATTACTTTGCGTTCGCCGACATACGGACCGAACACTTCACGACGAATGCGGTTGTGTTCATCAGCCGTGTCATATGCATGCCAATCCTCAACACTTTCGAAGATGGCACTAACAGCAAAATCAGCTGCACCCTGAGTATGACCTGCATCAGGGCCGCAGTGATACGACACCAAGCCCTTCAATGTTGACGCGTACGCCTGCAGTTCCTTTTGAGCGAACTCGGCATGACCGGCGGGAACAGAGTCATTCCATGTGAAGAGAACAATGTGATGAAGCATGATGCGAACTTACAACAGACCGGTGTAGGCGCCACCGTCCACGTGTAACTGCACACCTGTCATGAACTTTGCGTACTCACTGCACATGAACGCAGCAATATGTCCGAAGTCCCCGGCATCGCCAATCACACCCGCCGGTATCCCCATTGCCTTTGCATCGGGATTATCGCCGTAGAGCTGTGTGATGCGGTCCGTAGCGTGGGTGCCTGGCTGAATGCTGTTGACTGTCACGCCATCGCCTGCAACTTCACGGGCAAGAGTCTTGAGAAATCCTGTCACTCCCGCACGCGCCGTGTTCGACAAAATCAAATTGGCGATTGGTTGTCGAACCGACACAGAAGTAATTGCGAGGACACGACCCCAGCCGCGTTGTTGCATCGGCGGAACTGCAACTTGGCACATTGCAACTACAGACAACAGATTCTTTTGCAATGCATCCAGATATTGATCTTCGCCCGTATGCGCGAATCCACCAGGAGGTGGACCGCCACCGTTGGCCACCAAGATGTCCACGCTTCCCAATGTTGCAATTGCTCGCTCAGCGAATTCACGTCCACCAGCATCAGTAGAGACATCACAGAGAAAACCTTCTGCGCCATGACCAATCACATGAAGCGCATTGTTCAGTCGGGCCTCATCTCGGCCACACACCACCACACGCACGCCTTCGGCTGCCAAAGCCGTTGCCGTTGCCAGGCCTAATCCCGCTGTACCCGCTGCAATTGCTGCGGTTCTTCCCTGTAATCCCAAGTCCATGTCGCCACCCTACTGACGCTCGTATGGTGCTCTCGTTGCCTCCCGCCCTACGCTCTAGGGGTGCCTATCCAGCCTTCCTCCACGCAAGAAGTCTCCGCTGCACTTGCAGCCAACGGGTACCTCGCCGACGAAGGCCTTGCGACTGCCGTCTTTCTTTCCCTTTCATTGGGTCGTCCACTTTTCCTTGAAGGTGAAGCGGGCGTCGGCAAGACGGAACTTGCAAAGACCATTGCTCGTTGGCAAAACGCCGAACTCATTCGTTTGCAGTGTTACGAAGGTATTGATGCATCACAAGCGGTGTACGACTGGGACTACTCACGCCAGTTGTTACATCTACGCGCAGCCGAGGCAAGTGGTGAAGCAAGCCGCACGGGCACCGAAGCACTCGAAGGCCAGCTGTACGACGAACGCTTCTTGCTGAAGCGCGCCATCCTTCGCGCTATCGATCAAGCGGACGGCAAGCGTCCTGTCTTGCTCATCGATGAAATCGACCGTGCCGACGATGAGTTCGAGGCGTACCTCTTAGAAGTTCTTTCCGACTTCCAAGTCACTGTTCCTGAGATTGGAACCTTCCGCGCTGTTACTCCACCGATTGTGATTCTGACATCGAACCGCACACGTGACGTTCACGATGCTCTCAAGCGCCGATGTTTGTACCACTGGGTGGAACACCCCACATTCGATCGCGAAGTTGCGATCGTGCAACTGCGTGTTCCTGAGGCCGGTGAGGTACTTGCACGTCAAGTGGCTGGTGCCGTCGAAGCATTGCGTGGCATCAACTTGTACAAGCCACCTGGAGTTGCAGAGACAATTGACTGGGCTACTGCACTTGGTCGCCTCGGAGTCACTCAAATTGATGAGACGGTTCTTGAACAAACTCTTGGCACTGTCTTGAAGTATCGAGAAGATCAAAGCCGCGTGCGTGACCATGGCGTTGGCGCCATCGTGCAACAAGCCTTTGACCGCGGCCTTCTCCACGGCTGATCATGTCCAACACGGTCGAATCATCGGGCGACCAACTGGCAGTTGGATTCGCGCGCATCCTTCGGTCGCTTGAAATTCCTGCGCCACTCGACTCTGTTCTCACCTTTATGAACGCTCTCGCATTAGTGGGCGTCGAAGATCGATCCGCGGTCTATTGGGCTGGTCGTTCCACGCTGGTGCGCCGCCCCGAAGACATCGCCACATTCGATAGAGCCTTCGCCGTGTTCTGGGAACATCGCGAAAGTGTCGCGATGCCCGATGAAGAAACACAAAGCATCACTGTCGCATTGGATACCGAAGATGAGGGTTCTGCAGATGGCGATGCACAAGCATCTGATGAACCCACCATCACTGTGCGATTCTCGGGCGTTGAAACTTTGCGTGACAAGGATTTCGCTGACTACAACGACGACGAGATGCGACAAGCGCAACTGTTTATGGAAACTCTCCGTGTCGCCGGAACTCCTCGTTCGTCACTGCGTACCGTGCCCACCCGATTCCGTGGACGTCGCCCCGACATGCGCCGCACAGTGCGCGCATCACTTGCCGCGGCCGGCGAACCCATGCGACGTCGCTGGACGACTCATGGCACCAAGCCACGTCGCATTGTGTTCTTGCTCGACGTCAGCGGTTCGATGGAACCATATGCACGTGCGCTCGTGCGTTTTGTCCACGCCGGCGTTGCAGGCCGCCAACGAGTCGAAGCGTTCACGTTGGGCACACGGCTTACGCGCGTCACGCGCGAACTCTCCAGCAAAGACCCAGACCGCGCACTGCGCGCAACAGGAGAACAGGTCCGCGACTGGAGCGGTGGCACCCGTCTCGGCGAAACAATGCGCTTATTCAACGACCAGTGGGGCGTGCGGGGCATGGCACGCGGCGCCATCGTGGTCATCTTGTCCGACGGTTGGGACCGTGGTGACCCAGAAGTTCTTACAGAACAAATGTCGCGCCTCCAACGTGTCGCATTCAAGGTCGTGTGGGTCAATCCACTGAAAGTCACGCCTGGATACGCACCGTTAGCCCGCGGTATGGCTGCAGCACTGCCGTTTGTCGATGACTTTGTTGAGGGCCACTCTCTTGAAGCGCTCGAACATCTCACTAGGGTTATCAACCATGCGTGACCTACTTGATGACATTGATCGCTGGCGTACCTCTGGCAAGCGCATTGCCCTTGCCCGCGTTGTCGATATCCAAGGCTCTGGCCCACGTGGCGCCGGCGCCGCAATGGCAGTCAATGAAGATGGCGAAGTCATCGGTTCCGTCAGCGGTGGTTGCGTGGAAAGCGCAGTCGTCACCGAAGCTCTCGCAATCCTCAGCGGCGAGCAGCCCAGTCGAGTTGTCACCTTTGGTTATTCCGATGACGACGCATTCGCCGTTGGACTCATGTGCGGTGGAATCATCCACCTTTTCATTCAGCCTCTCGAGTGGTGACATGAACGCATACGAAACATTCTCTGCGCTCGTTCGTGACAACTCACCTGTTGCACTTGCCACCATCATCGAAGGTCCGAATGTTGGTGCAATTCTTGTTGTGACACCAGAGGGTGTTGTTGGTGGTTCGCTGGGTAATGCCGACATTGACCGCGTGGTCTCACGCGACACGATGGGCGAACTTGAAGCAGGTCGCACGATTGTTCGTCACTATGGTCCTGAAGGTCAATCCACACCAGAAGACCTCATTGATACCGACACCGTGCGCGTGTTCATTGAAAGCTTCTCGCCACCACCACTGATGTGGATCTTCGGTGCCGTTGATTTCACCGCAGCACTTGCACGAGTTGCAAAGATTCTCGGCTATCACGTCACGGTCTGCGACGCGCGCGAAATTTTCGCAACACGTCGCCGCTTCCCGATGGCTGATGAAGTTCGCGTGACATGGCCAACACCAATGTTTGAAGAACGCGGTGCACGTCTCACACAACGCGATGCTGTATGCATCCTCACGCATGATCCGAAGTTTGATGTTCCAGCAATTGCCGGCGCTCTCGCCACCAAGGTGGGCTACATCGGCGTCATGGGTAGTCGTAAGACTCACGCAAAGCGTCTGGAACGCCTTGCAGATGTCGGCATCACTGCACCAGAAGAATTAGCCCGTGTTCATTCACCCATTGGGCTTGACCTGGGTGGTCGCACTCCAGAGGAAACTGCCATCTCCATCGTTGGCGAAATCATTTCGTCACGCACCGGTCGTGAAGCACGATCGCTGGGAGCCACCGACGGCCCGATTCACTAAGTCGCACGTCTCGCCTGCCCGACAATTCGGGCAGGCGAATTACAAGCGGTACGTTGCGATGTGGCTGGGGTTTGTCCACACCACGCGCAGAGCTTGTTCTTCCGACATCATCTTGAGACGAACAGTCTTGCGGTCGAATGGTGCGTGAATCATCGCGTTGCCAACTCCGAGGTACATCTGTACGTGTGTGTTTTCACCGACGATGTCACCAGCGATTGCATCTTTGCGTTCCACACGCATGTGTATATCCATTTGTGACAGTGCTTGACGTGGCAGGTCAACACCAGCAGTGCGCCACGAGTACCACATGAGTCCGGAACAATCCATGAACACGTACGGAGACTCTTTGCCTTCGAGGTATCGCACACCCAACTGGGTCAATGCTGCCAGTACTGCAATTTGGTGATCCCGCGGTGCACGTGTCCACGCCTTGTCGAGAGCGACTGGGTCAAGACCCATCTTTGCGGCCACTTCATCAGAGACAACTTTGCGCGCTGTGAGATACAACGGGTCGGCAATGTTCTCCGAACGCTGGATGAAGTTCAGTGCCGTCATGGAATGTACCGAGATGGGATTGCGGTGCCGAATGCGAGAACCTGGCATCGAGAGCGTGTCAATATTCGTGCCACCGCTTACACCGTGGGAGGCAACTGCAGCGATGGGCTGGGACACCACGACCACAACTGCAAGTGCAACAAGTGCACGGCGGGCGGTGGCGACGCGGAACATTTAAGGCAGGCTATTACTTATGTACCGCACCCGCCGAACGACTCTGGGGGTCCTTTTGGCCGCCGGTGCGGGGTCTCGCTTCACTGGCGCCGAACACAAGCTTCTTGCCCTCCTCAAAGGCGCCCCAATCGTCTCCTACGCCCTTTCCGCCATGGTTTCGGCTGGATTCGAGGCAAATATTGTCGTGACAGGCTCCGTCGCCCTGAACAGCGTTCTCGGCGATGTCACAGAGGTCCACAATGCTGACTGGGTAACGGGGCAACGCAGTTCCGTTCTCACTGCCATTTCCTACGCCCAAGCCCATGACTTCGAGTCCATCGTCATCGGTCTCGCCGACCAACCCTTCATCACCCCCGAAGCCTGGCAAGCAGTCGCCGAATCTGACTCCCCCATTGCCATCGCTACCTACGACGGTGCTCGAGGGAACCCGGTCAAGTTGTCATCAGCCGTCTGGGACTTGTTCATCAACACAGTGGGCGACCCCGATGCAGGCGCGCGCACACTCATTCACCTGCACCCTGAACTGGTTCGGGAAGTAGCCTGCAAAGGCAATTCTGCAGACATTGACACCACGGAGGACCTTTCCAAATGGATCTGAACCACGAATTCACCGTTGAAGTACCCGTGGACGATGCATGGCGCATCCTCACCGACGTTGAGCGCATCGCTCCATGCCTTCCTGGCGCACAGTTGCAAGAGATCGAAGGCGACACCTACCGCGGTGCAGTGAAGGTCAAAGTCGGCCCCATCCAGGCACAGTTCAAAGGCCAGGCAAGTTTCGTTGAACGCGACGATGTTGCGCACAAGGCAGTTCTGAAGGGCGAAGGTCGCGACATCGGCGGCAAGGGCAATGCATCTGCGCTCATCACCGCAGAACTCACATCGTTGACAGCAACGTCCACCACCGTGAAGGTGAACACCGACCTCAGCATCACCGGCAAAGTGGCTCAATTTGGTCGCGGCGCAATGGCTGACATCTCCGACAAGCTTCTTGCACAGTTCGTTGTCAACCTCAACGCACTGATCGCTGCAGGCGATGTTGCACCCGCTGCACCAGCGCCAGCACCAGCGGAAGAAGTACCGGCAACTCCACTCGCTGAGTCTGCACCTGTTGCAGAAACTCCCGCTGCACCTGCTGCTCCAGCAGAGCCTGTCATTCGCAAGATCGATGCACCAGAAGCTGAAGCACTCGACTTGTTGTCGATTAGCCGTGGCGTCATCGTGAAGCGTGCACTTCCAGTTGTTGCAGTCCTTGCCGCTGTTGTCATCTGGCTCATCGTTAAGTAATCAATGCTGCTCAGCGGCGATGCACCTTCGGCCGACGATGTCGAAGCAGTCACTCGCTTGATCGGACGCGTTCCTCAAGGCGAGTTTCGCGTTGTCGTTCGTGCAGCGAATGGCGAACCTGTTGTGTTGCTCAACGCGCCGCTTTTAGAAGATGGCACACCAATGCCGACTTTGTATTGGCTTGTGGGAAGTTCCGAGGTTCACGCAGTGAGCACATTGGAATCCGATGGTGCTGTTGACGAAGTGGAAGCATTAATTGGCCTTGAAGCAATCGGTGCAATTCACGTTTCATATGGCACGCGTCGCGATGCTCTGATTCCCGCGTCTCACACTGGTCATCGCCCTAGCGGTGGTGTTGGCGGCACACGTCGCGGAGTGAAGTGTTTGCATGCACATCTTGCGCATTGGCTCGCCGGTGGCGACGATGCCGTAGGTGAATGGGTGGCTACACAACTTGATGCACGCGGCGCAACACGGGCAGCTCGCATATGAGCGTCGCCGTTATTGATGTGGGGACCAATTCCACCAACTTGCTGGTGCAAAGCGACTCCGGTGCAGATCTTGCCCGTGTTGTCGCAACAACTCGACTCGGTGAAACACTGCAACATGATGGTCTTCTCAGTGATGCAGCCATTACTCGCACTGTCGACACCATCGCATCGCATATTGAAGTAGCTCGTTCACACGGCGTCACAAACATTGTGATTACTGGCACCGCAGCGTGCCGCCGCGCACACAACACACAGAAGTTCATCGATGCTGTTCATGCACGCACCGCAATCACTATTGAAGTTCTCTCAGAAAAAGATGAAGCCACCTATGCATTTCGTGGTGCACTCACCGGCATGCCCGAAGTGCTTGCGCCACAACTTGTCATTGACATCGGTGGTGGCAGCACGGAGTACACCGTGGGTGTGCTTGATGCCGAAATGTCGGCCAGCATTCCATTCGGCGCGGTGACAGGCACTGCTTCACACATTGAGACAGACCTCCCCCGCCCTGAAGACCTCACCAATCTCATCGGTGCTGTCTCTGATGAGCTGGAAGAAATTCAACGCACCATTCCTGCGTTGAACACTCCCGCGCGCGCTATCGGCATTGCCGGCACCATAGTCACCATCGCTGCGGTTGAAATTGGTCTCGCTACTTTTGATGATGCCGCATTGCATGGATTCGTCCTCACCCGCGATGCAGCAGAAGATGTTTTTCGCACACTCGCCACCGAGACGGCAGCGCAGCGTGTGCTGAACCCTGGCCTCTCTGCCGATCGTGCCGACATCATCGTTGCTGGCTGCTGCATCTTGGTCGCCACCATGCGTCGTTTGCGCCTCGATGAAATTGTTGTTTCCACGCGTTCCCTACTTGACGGGATTGCGGCTCGTGAAAGACTGAATCCATGACCGCCATGCACCCTGCACGACCAAGCAGTGTTGGCTTGCGTCTCTATGGGCGTCGCCTGGTTTTGCGTCCGTTAGTTCCCCAAGATTTCAATGCCTGGAGCGAAGTGCGTCGCCGCAACGGTGAATGGCTCACAATGTGGGAGCCCCTTCGTCAACCACATCATCCAGACCCAGAGACAAATCGTGAGGTCTTTGCAGCACGATGTGGATCACGTGACCGCGAGCGGTTGGCAGGTAGCCAATATGCGTTCGGAATTTTTGTTGATGGCGCATTCGCCGGCGAGATCAACTTGAACAACGTGGTGCGGGGTGCAATGCAGTCTGCAACAATCGGTTACTGGATTGACCGCGCTCGCGCTGGACGTTCACTGATGTCCGAGGCCATCGTTGTTCTCGCACAGTTCGCCTATGAAGAACTCAATCTTCATCGACTTGAAATCTGCATCATTCCGCGCAACAGCAACTCACGTCGCGTTGTCGAAAAACTCAACCTTCGCGAAGAAGGTGTGGCTTTACGTTTTCTCGAAATCAATGGCGCATGGGAAGACCACGTGCGCTACGGATTCACGATTGAAGAGTGGAACGATCGCGGAGAACAGTTAGTGAAGGAATGGCTGGCTTAGGCCAGCGCTCCCCACGCAGCTGCACGTGCACGACGCACTGCTTTACGCCGTTTCCAGTCTTTGGTCTTCCAATGCTTCAACGGCTGTCGACGGCTTTTTGCTTTGCCGATCTCAGCATCGTGATGATGCACTGGTTTCCACGCCATTCCAGGCTCAATGACATCCAGCGGTTCGGTGCCGTGTTGCACGGCCTCTACAGCTAGGTGCAACTCGCTGTTCACCCGATGCCGTTCATTGTGGGCATGAGCCCTCAAGTCGGCCCGCGGTGCTGGCGCGAGGTCCTGATTGCGGTGACGTTGACTCATCGCCGCCTCCTTCCGGAGTCCGAGGACTCCAAAGTGGTTCCCTTAAACGCAAGGTACTCCTCGACCTTGCATTTGTGAAGCACTATTCGGGAGATTTTTCTCCCTCAATTTCTGGTCTAAGGTGAGAGGTGATTGCGCTATCGCGAGACGCGAATACTGCGCACCACCGGTTCGGTTCCTTCAAAGGTTCGCAGACCAACTTTGCAAGTACCTGCGCGCAAGAAGCGCACTTGGCCCGCCACGATTCTGCAGACAGATCGCGATGTGTTTGAGACATTCCACAACAATTGCAAGTCTCCACCGAACACGGCAACTGTTGTTGGAGTTGCGCGCATACCCACACGTAAAGAGCGAACACGTGCTGTTGTGATTCGATGTGTTGCGATACCTTCGCCCAGCGCATTCTGCGCTTTCACCACCACTTGGTATGCATAACCGTTCTTCACATTGCTGAATCGAACTGCCGTCGTACCAGGCAAAACAGTTTTACGTTGCAAGACTTTTCCTTTACGCAACAACGACACAGTCGTGGCTGTGATGGGTGAACCTCCGTCACACGGAGCATTCCAACTGGCTAGAACTGAACCATTTTCGATGGTTGTTATTACATGCGATGGTTGGCCCGGCGTTGCAGGCGCAATCGGTGCTGTGTCAATGAACAACAAACGATTTGCTGTTGTTGGTCCGATTCCTGTGAGAGCACCGACAGTCGCGCGCGCAACAATCGTGTTTGAAATCTGATCAGCACATAGACCCGGTTGCTGTTGTGCAAGTAGCGCTGCATACCCGGCAACCAAAGGTGACGCCATTGAGGTACCGATGTCGTAGTCATACGAAGTGGGTGACGTATACCAGGCGGACTGCACTTGACGCGTGCTGTTGCCTCCGGGCGCCAGCAGATCAATGCATGGCCCAAAGTTTGAGTACGTGGCAACGGCATCGGTGACCGTGCTTGCGCCAATCGTGAGCGCACGAGGAACATCGCCCGGAGCAATATCACATGCATTCAACGGATAGGCATTGTTATCACCATTTCCAGCGGCGACAGTAACGACGACTCCATCTTCAATGAGAGCAGTTACTTGCGTGTCGATTGATGTGCCGTTATCGCCAAGATCGACTCCCAAACTGAGGTTGACTACTGCAGCAACACCAGATTTGTGATGTGAGCGAATCCACTTGAGTGCAGTCACAACATCTTCAACATTGCCGCCACCTTCACAGTCAAGAACTCGCACCGCAATGATGCGCGCTTGCGTCGCAACACCCGTCGTTGTGCCAGCTGCCAATGCAGAGACGTGTGTTCCGTGTCCATCGCAATCTGATGTCGCAGGAGAAACGACGGAGTCTCCTGCTCGGGTCGGCACATCAATGCCTGGAAGCACGCGACCCCCGAATTGTTCGTGTGTGGCCAAGACGCCAGAGTCGACGATGTAGATATCAATTCCTGCGCCGGTCAACGCACCCATTGACACATTGGAGTCCAATGGCAATCGCTGTTGATTGATGCGATCCAAATGCCAGGGACTAGGCAACGGTGCTGACGCAACGTTGCTAGCCGCGATAACAGGGAAAAGAAGTGCACCAGCAATCAGGGCACGACGAACTTTTCTCACACCAGTAAAGGCTAACTGCAGGTATCTCGAGAGTTCTGAAAATTCAGAGGAGGTATTACTTCTTCGAAGAGATCTTGTTTTGCAACGCTTTCAGACGCTCTGCAAACCATGGCTGACGTGTGCTCCACAACTGTGGTTCAAGTTCACGCTTCACAGCCGCAGGGTGATTATCGACATCAGCCATGTCCTGGATGGTCTTCTTCACGCTCTCCAACAAGGGACGAGGAATATCGGCCGCACGTGCAGCGAGTTTCTGCGCTTCGATCAACAATTGGTCGTCGTCGACGCACTTCCATGCCAGACCGACACGTTCTGCCTCTGCACCATCAAGAATTTCACCAAAGACAACAGTGGCGAATGCAGCCTGCGGGCCAGCGATGCGACGAAGCATCCATGTGTGTCCACCACCAGGGTGAATACCAATCTGCAAGAAGCGAGTATCGAACTTTGCACGACGAGCTGCAATACGAATGTCGCAACCAAGCGCAAGGTTCATACCTGCACCAACCGCTGCGCCGTTCACCGCAGCAATCGTTGGCAATGGGCTGCGTGCAATGCGCAAGAAGCCTTCGTAGATCACTCCGAGACTCTCGCCCGTTGCTTCTGCAAGGTTGCCAAGGTTTGCACCCGCGCAAAATGCCGGTGCTGCACCCGTCACGATCAGAGCGCCAATGTTTGGGTCACCCTCAATCTTGTCCATTGCAGCTGTGATCTCTTCGACCATTGGTGCGGTGAGCGTGTTGCGCTCATCGGGGTTGTTCAGGGTGAGGGTGGCGACGCCGTCAGTAACGGTCACAGTGACAAGACTCATGGGGTCAAGTTTCGCACACTGGCTTCGGCTGCTCCTCCCCCGTTCGCCTACGGTGGGGCTATGTCCGACGTGATTCTGTATGAGGTGAGCGACCGCATCGCCACCATTACCTTCAACCGCCCAGCAGCTCGCAACGCTCTCAGCAGCGAAGTCCTGCAATTGCTGCCTCAGCTCATGCTCAAGGCCGATGCCGACGACAACGTAGATGTCCTCATCCTCACGGGCACCGACCCCGCCTTCTGCGCCGGTCTCGACCTCAAAGAACTCGGTGACACCGCAGGCAACCTGGGTGGTACAGGCGCCGACGGAGGCGTGAACTCCACTGGTGTGCGCGGACCCTTCCCCAAGATCTCAAAGCCACTCATCGGCGCAATTAATGGCGTGGCCATCACCGGCGGTTTTGAACTCGCGTTGAACTGCGACTTCCTCATTGCGTCTGAGCATGCGAAGTTTGGCGACACTCACTCACGCGTGGGCATCATGCCGGGCTGGGGTCTCACCGTGTTGTTGCCACAAGCCATCGGCGTACGTCGTGCACGCGAGATGAGCTTCACTGGCAACTTCATGTTGGCGGACGAAGCGTTGGCATTCGGAATGGTGAACCACGTGGTTCCTCACGCCGACCTCATTCCATTCACACGTCAAATCGCTCTTGACATCATTGGTAACGAACAAGACGGCGTTCGTCAAATTCGTTCCACGTATGCAAGCCACGCTCAAGAGATGCCGAAGTGGGAATACGAATCTGCAGTGGGCGCAGAATGGCGCAAGGCGCAGTTCGACCCCAAGAAGGTTGCAGAGCGTCGCGCCAAAATCATGGAGCGCGGCCGCAAGATGTAGTCGTGGGGCATCTGCCCCAATCGAATTTACGCAGACAGTTCAGAAACTGCAGTGATGGTGATGCCACCACGCGGATGCTGAGTCAGAACAACGCGCACACTCTTTGGCTGTGCTGTTGCCATCACTTCATCAGCGATTTCTGCGGCAAGAGCTTCGGCGAACACTGCACGCTCCCGGAATCCCCAGAGATACAACTTCAAGCTCTTCGATTCGATGCAATGCTTCAGCGGAACGTATTCAATGACAACGGTGGAGATGTCGGGCTGGCCTGTCACCGGGCAGAACGACTGCAACTCATCAGACTCAAAAGTCACTGAGGAGATATTTGCGGGAGCAGGGAAAACCTCAACATGCGAAATGGCATGTTGCACGGTTTGACCAAGAACTGTGAGGCCTGTTGTGTCACTCATGGCAATAAGCGTAAGGGTTATTTGAGGTCGTCAGGCAAGAGGCTTGCCAGAGACACCAATGGACGTGGCCCAACATGCGAGATCACTTCGGCTGCGGCAATCGCACCGATACGTGCACAACTGGTGAGGTCTTTGCCTTGCGTGAGTCCACGAAGGAAACCAGCTGCAAACAGGTCACCGGCGCCTGTGGTGTCCACTACTTGCGCAACGGGTGCTGCAGGAACAGCGTGAATGTCATCGCGAGTCACGATGACAGAACCCTTTTCACTACGCGTCACCGCAGCAATGTGGCAGTCACGGCGTAGTAACGCGACACCCTCATCAAAGTCAGAAACTTCATACAAAGACTTCAACTCGTCTTCGTTGGCAAACAAGAGGTCGATTTCGTCGCGCACCAATGCTTGGAAATCTGTGCGATGACGGTCAACACAGAACGAGTCGCTCAGCGTGAGTGCAACAACACGGCCTTTCGCATGTGCAATTGATGCAGCCTTACGGAACGCCTGCTTAGCTTCGTCACGGTCGAAGAGGTATCCCTCGAGATACAGGATGGCGCCTGCACCAATGATGTCGGCATCCAAGTCGTCGAATGACAACAAGGTAGATACACCAAGGTATGTATTCATCGTGCGCTGCGCATCGGGTGTCACCGCGATGATGCAACGACCTGTTGGAATGTCAGACGCCGCCCCGCCACTGCGGAAATCAACGCCGATTGAAGACATATCGGATGCGAATTCACGACCAAGATCGTCATCAGAGACTTTGCCGATGAACGCAACGTCTCCACCAAGGCTTGCAATGCCAGCCAACGTGTTTGCGCCAGAACCACCACTAGTACGAGTGGACTGCCCCACTGCAGTGGTCAGCTGCACTGCGCGATCAGTTTCGATGAGTGCCATCGAACCCTTGATCATGTCGTTTGAGCCAAGGAATGCGTCGTCCACCATGGCAATCATGTCAACAAGAGCATTGCCCACACCGACGACGTCGTATTGAATGCCCTCTTTATTGGTGAGAGCTGGGATATGGGCGGTGAATGGATGACTGCGTGGCACGGTTCACAACGGTAGTCGTGTTGGCACCACCGTTAGCCTTTATTGCGTGAGTCACCTCAATAGCCCATATCGCTTGCCCCGCACCGTTCTGCCATCGCGCTACCAGGTATCTCTGGTGCCGGACTTAGAGAACGCCTCATTCACTGGCACTGTGTCCATTTCGGCAAATGCCAGCGACGCTGCAACAGAAATTGTTCTCAATGCCATTGAGTTGCAGATTCACTCCGTCACCGTGAATGGCACAGCTGCCATATTCACTCTGAACGAAGAACTGGAACGCCTCGTCATTGATTCAGCTGTCACACCTGGTGATGTCACCATCGACATTTCTTTCACCGGCATCTTGAATGACAAACTTCGCGGCTTCTATCGCTCGACATTCGTAGACGAATCGGGCAAGACACGCACCATTGCTACAACACAGATGCAATCCACCGACTGTCGTCGTGCATTCCCTTGTTTTGACGAACCAGAGTTCAAGGCCGTCTTCGCGATTGACCTCACCTTCGCTAGTGATTTGATGGCCGTTTCCAACAGCCGCGAAGTCCGTCGTGAAGATCTGGGTAATGGCACTACTCGCGCATGGTTCGCCGACACGATGTTGATGTCCACCTACCTTGTTGCATTCGTTGTCGGACCTCTTGAAGCCACCGACACAGTGATGGTCGGCGACATCGCATTGCGTCTCATTCACGTACCAGGCAAGAGCCACCTCACAGAGTTCGGCCTCAAGATTGGCGCCTTCGCACTTGAGTGGTTCCAGAACTACTACGGCATCCCTTACCCAGGCGATAAGTGTGACCTTCTCGCATTGCCCGACTTTGCCGCAGGCGCCATGGAGAATCTTGGCTGCATCACATTCCGTGAAGTGTTGTTGTTAGTGGACCCCGCAACATCCACACAGGTGGAACAAGAGCTTGTGGCAGCAGTTGTTGCACATGAACTCGCACACATGTGGTTCGGCGACCTTGTCACTATGCGTTGGTGGAATGGCATCTGGCTCAATGAAGCATTCGCAACATTTATGGAAGTGGCTGCCACCGATGCATTCGCCCCGCAGTGGACAATGTGGACATCGTTTGGTCTAGATCGCAGCGCAGCGTTTGACGTTGACTCATTGCACTCCACCCGCACCGTCGAGTTCCCTGTTGAATCCCCTGCCGATGCTGATGGCATGTTCGACGTGCTCACCTACCAAAAGGGCGGCGCATTGCTTCGCATGTTGGAGCAATACATCGGACCCGATCGCTTCCGTGCTGGTGTGAGCCACTACCTCACCAAGCATTCATACGGAAACACTGAGACCAACGATCTCTGGGATGCCATTGAGTATGTTGTCTCCACCGATGGTGGCGAGATGGTTCCTGTTCGTCGCCTGATGGATTCCTGGATCTGGCAAGCGGGTTATCCATTGGTGTCCGCACGTCTTGATGGTTCCGATCTTGTGTTGTCACAACGTCAGTTCACATTTGACAACAATCCAGATGCAATCATCTGGGTTGTTCCTGTTCATGTGCGCATCGGTGATTCCACACAGAAGGTTCTTCTTGAAGGCGACGACATCCGCATCACAATGAAGAATCCTTCCGAAGTCGTTGTTGTGAATGCCGGAGGCTCTGGATTCTTCCGCGTCGAATACTCAGCTGATCTCATGACACGCATCTCGGGCGACACTCTTCGCAGTCTGACAACTCTCGAGCGTTACAACTTGGTGGACGATGCGTGGAACGCCGTGGTGGCAGGTGCTGTTAGTGCCGATCGCTTCATGTCATTCGCTCAGAACTTTGCTGGCGAGACAGACCTCGCGGTGTGGCAGGCATTGAACAAGGGGCTTGTTGGCCTTGGTCGCATGCTGAACCGCGACGAGATGGCGCCGTACAACGCGTTCATTCGCGCGCTTGTTTCGCCTGCGTATGCGTCGCTAGGCGTTGAGCCTGTGGCCGGCGAGCCAGAACTCACCGCAAAGCTTCGCGGGCTCTTACTGTCCACACTCGCCGTCCTCGGTGCCGATGATTCATCACAGAAGCGCGCACGCGAAATCCTGTTCAACAATGCGACGACAGAGCCGGAGCTTGTGGCAGCAGCAACCAACATCGTTGCTTCCACCGGCGATGCAGAGGACTACGAATGGTTCCTTGGTCGCTTCCGTGAACCAAGCACACCGCAGGACCGCATTCGCATGCTGTACGCGTTGGCAGAGTTTGATGATGCAGACCTCATGCACCGCACGTGTGAGATGGCATTCTCCGATGAGGTGAAGAGCCAGGACGCTCCGTTCCTCATCACTCGCGCAATTGCCAATAAGTACCACGGCGATATTGCATGGGCTGCTGCTCAGAAAAACTGGGCATATGCAAATGAGAAGTTCCCTGGCAACACCATTGTTCGCATGGTGAGTTCAGTGACCACTCTCAATACACCAGCACACGAGGCACAAATTGGTGCATTCTTCACTGAACACCCAATTCCGCAAGCAGTAAAGACATTGGAGCAGGTGCTCGAACGTCAGAAGATCAATGTGGCGCTTCGCTCCCGTGAAGCCTCCACATTGAAGTCAGCGTTACAGTCGTAACATCGCACTTCTTCCTGCAACAGCAACACGTGATGCCCGCATCCTTGTCTTCACGCGCGCTGTACGTGCATTTGTCGACGGCATCGCGTTCGTAGTTCTTCCTGCATACCTAGAACATCTCGGATTTAGTGGGGTCAAGATTGGCACCGTCGTGGCGGCGTCGTTGCTGGGCTCTGCAGTCCTTACGTTGACAACGGGATACGTTGCGCATCGTTTCGACCCTGCTCGCCTTCTCTCTATTGCATCGTGGATCATGATCACCACCGGCGTTGCATTCGGTCTGTCAAAGTCCTTCTTGCTACTCGTCATTATCGGCATCATCACCACGATGAACCCCAGTGCCGGCGATGTCAGCCCGTTCTTGCCACTTGAACAATCGTTGATGGCCGACAACGTCGATGCCACCGAACGCACCAGCCTCTTTGCTCGCTATGCACTCACTGCCAGCTTGGTGGGCTCTATCGGTGCACTGTGCGCAGGCCTACCCGTTCTCATTGCGCGACACTTCCACCATGCCGAACAAACTGGGCGTCAAGCCGCATTCGTCATTTACGGTCTCGCCGGGTTTGTGTTGCTCTTCGCTTATTCACAGTTGTCTGCAAAGTCACGCATCCGCGCAACAAAATCGGACTCTGCACTCAGTCCAGCCTCACGCAACATCGTCTTCAAACTGTCAGCACTATTCAGCCTTGACTCATTGGGCGGCGGCTTTGCCACTCAGGCCATCTTCGCACTGTGGGTGTTCAACAAGTTCGGCTTGTCCATGGAATCTCTCGGCGTTGTCTTCTTTGCGGCCGGAACCGTTGCCGCATTCTCTTCACTAACTGCAGTGAAGATTGCTGACCGCATCGGACTCGTGCGCACGATGGTGTTCACACACATTCCCGCCAGCGTGTTGCTCATCCTCGTGGCTCTTGCACCGAATGTGTGGATCGCAATGTCGCTATTCATTCTGCGCGGTCTTCTCAGCCAGATGGACGTACCAGTGCGCACCAGTTACGTGATGGCAGTGGTAGCTCCAGCAGAACGTGCAGCGGCAGCAAGCATCACCAATGTTCCACGCAGTCTTGCTTCAGCATTGCCACCAATTGCAGCGGGATGGATGCTCGACCATTCCACATTTGGATGGCCGCTGATCATTTGCGCGGCATGCAAGATCACGTATGACTTGCTACTGCTGAAGATGTTTAAAGATGTTCGCCCTCCGGAAGAGCGAAACAACTAGCGAGAAGTTGGTGTGAGAGCACCGCTTGCGACCATGTCGCGAAGTGATGTCTTCAAGAACTTTCCTGCAGCGTTGCGTGGCAACTCTTCATTCATGATGACCACATGGTTGGGAACCTTGAATGACGAGATCTTGCCGTCGAGGAACTTCCAGAGGTCCTCAGCTGTCAAGGTCTCGCCTTCCTTCACGCGAATTGCAACAGCAACTTCTTCACCAAGACGCTCGTGAGGCACACCGAAAACAGCAGCTTCGTGCACTGCTGGGTGCTCGTAGATGGAACCTTCTACTTCAGTGCAGAAGATGTTCTCTCCACCGCGAAGGATCATGTCCTTAATGCGGTCCTTAATGAACAAGAAACCCTCTTCGTCGATGTAGCCACCGTCACCAGTGTGCAACCAACCGTTTTCGATTGTCTCTGCGGTTGCGTCTGGACGGTTCCAGTAACCGCGAATCAGCATTGGGCCCGACATCATGATTTCGCCGTATTCACCAACGCCCAAGACTTTCTTGGTTGCTGGATCCCATACCTGCACGCCCATCGGACGAATCGCACGGCCTGTTGAGGTAGGACGCTCAAGGTAGAACTTGCCCAAGTTGCCAGGGCCAAACGCGTTGGTCTCTGTCATGCCGTAGCCCAACTGCGGGCCACCCTTCTTGATGCTCTTTGCAACCTTGTCAACAAGCGCTGCAGGTGCAGGTGCACCGCCACCGCCCACTGCCTTCAAAGAAGTGGTGTCGTACTTTTCGAAATCAGGATGGTTGACCAAGTCCCAGCTCTGTGTTGGAACGCCAACGAAGTTCGTGATGCGCTCTTCTTGGATGATGGGCAATGCCTTGCCGGCATCCCACTTGTACATGATGACGAGCTTGAGGCCAGCCATGAAACAGCTGAGCATCACAGGCACGCAACCGGTCACGTGGAAGAGAGGCACGATGAGAATGAATGAAGTATCGAACACTGGATCGTTCGGGTCCACTGGCTCTGGATCAGACGCAAGTGCCAACACACCATTACGTGCCGAGAACGCCATGAGCGAGCTGATGAGTGCACGGTGTGTGCTGACAGCACCCTTTGGACGACCAGTGGTGCCCGAGGTGTAGAGAATGGTGCAGTCGTCATCTGGATCGATGTCGGCAACAAGTGGTCCAAGACCACTCTTGACTTCGTTTGCCCAGTCGTCAATGTCTGGACCAACTTCGGTCTCTGGACGAACGATCAACATCTTGATACCGAGTGTGCGGCATGAATGATGCGCAGTATCAATTCGTTGCTGGTCAGCAATGAGAACCTTCGCGCCACAGTCCTTCAGTGCGAAGTCCATTTCGTCTTCTGTCCACCATGCGTTGAACGAAACATTGACTGCACCAACAGAAATGATTGCTGCGAACGAGATGATCCATTCGGGGAAGTTACGCATGGCAACTGCAACGCGGTCACCCTTCTTCACCCCGTATTTGTTCACCAACAAGTGTGCGAGTCCATCGACTTCGTCCATCACGCGAGCGAACGTGTAGCGCTCACCTTCATAGAGGAGGAATGTCTTGTCACCGTGGTTACGAGCACCCTGCAAAACGAGAGCAAGGTTCTTTGGAGCATGCTTGAACACTTCCATCTCGTTGCCGAGGACAGTGGCTGTCTCCAATTCAAAGGGAGTACCAGAACCAGGGCTCAGAATTTTGTCTTGTGCTTCGATCCAGGACAATGGCATTGGAATTTCCTCTTCGGTGATGGGAGTACCAAAGCATAGGAGAGGGGTTGCCATCCGTCACATTCCGGACAGAGTGATGCCCTTGTGCAAAAGGGAGAAGTGCGCCGTACTAGGCGGCGCGCTGGCCGTAGTAACGGCGCAGGTATTCCTGGTTGCGGATCTGCACCAGGATGTAGCAGTAGGCACCAAGACCAAGGAATGCCACCGTGAACATGTACACCATCGCGGTGCTACCAGTGGTGAGACCAAGGAAGAGGGTGACTGCGTTGGCGGCGACAAGGCCGTAGAGAACATTCACGCGACGACGGCGCACCACTTCACGTGGGTTCATGAACTGGGTCTCGGCGGCGTAATGCGCGCGAGGAAGTTCTGCCGTGTGGTGCGAGCGGCGGTGACGCTGCTCAGTGGGCTCCATCACTCCGTCGGAGGCAACGAGACGTGGCCGCTGAGGAGCACGCATCGGAGCTTGACGCTGTTGTGGACGACCAGGTGCGTACGGAGCACGAGGCGATGGAGCCAATGGACGAGCCATGGCACGCATTGCGTGAGGTGCACCAACAGGAGACTGCGTGCGCTGCAATGTGCGCAGCTGACGGCTGAAGTCGGAGACAGAAGAAACGGCTCCACCGTCGAAACGGGAGCGCAAAAGAGGGGGAAGGAGGACTGCCATCCACATGGCGCCAACTATGAGTAGAACGAGCTTGCTCATGACTTTGGAAAGCCTAGTAACGATTCGGGCGCCTGGGGCCGAAAACGGGCCGCCCGACCCCCTAAAACCCCATCAAACCCTTATGAAATAAGGAAACTCTCTGGGGCGAGTCAATGTTCACAGGCCTTGACAAAACCCCGAAATCGGCCTCAGAGGGTCTTTTTGTACTCGCCCGAGCGTCCGCCCGATTTCTCCCACAGAGCAATCTCACCGATGACCATGTCTTTGTCGGCGGACTTACACATGTCGTAGAGGGTGAGGGCTGCAACAGAACACGCTGTGAGTGCTTCCATCTCGACACCGGTCTGTCCGGTGGTCTCAACAACAGCTTCGATGTTTACAACGCCCTCGCCCACCGTTAACTCGACCGCAACTTTGGTGAGCATCAGCGGGTGGCATAACGGAATGAGATCAGAGGTGCGCTTGGCGGCTTGGATGCCGGCGATGCGCGCAGTGGCGAGAACATCACCCTTCGGCAAAGTGCCAGCGACGATGGCGGCCGACGTTGCGGACGCCATGGTGATGGAACCGCGAGCAACGGCGCGGCGACGGGTGACAGCTTTGTCGCCAACGTCGACCATGTGGGCGTTGCCCTTGTCATCAAGATGGGTGAAGGTTGGCTCAGTCACGGCAACAACCTAACTGCGCTTCCACGGCCAGCGAACAGGACGCTTACCGAGGAATGCCGCGACGCCTTCGCGCACTTCCCCGCTCTT